>CBIHPU010000074.1:0-10405 GCA_966211935.1 uncultured bacterium
AATCGGGTTCATTCTACGAAGCGCACCTAACAGTTCTTCACTTTCTGCACCTTCTAATCCTAATAACGCTCCTGCATTATTGTACTCTTCAATTCCGTCTAATAGTTCTAACATAATTTTTGTTTTTTAAAATTTAACTTTTGATTTATTTGTGTGATGGATGTTTGATTTTTGTTTAGTAGATTTTTTCTGATGGTTCTACTTCGCCCATGTCTTCTTCACCGCTTAAGAGATCTACTTCAATCCCATTAACCTGATTGTACTTCATTGCGCTTGCTTGAATTTGTTGTTGGATTTTATCCAACTCATTCATTTCAACTGCGCCCATTGAGTCCTCTGTGTTTGGGTAAGTGAAGTATTGTACTTGACCGAGTCCGTTTGTTCCTTCTTCAGTTTTGTCTTCTTTCTTTTCTTTTGCTTTCAAAACTTTGTCAAGAAAAATTCTCTTTTTCATGTCGTCTTTTAAAGCCATTAATCGCTCTTTCACACCATCTAATCCTGAAGTGGGTTTTCCACTCATGCCGGACATAGTTTGATAAGTGCCTGAAGCCATCATTCCTAAACCAAGTGCTGATGCAATTCGGTTTTTCGCAAAATGACCAACTCCTGTAACAGCTGCTCCAACAACGAAAGACAATCTTCCTAACACAGCTCCTGCAACTCCGCCTCCGATTACTCCGATCACGATGTCCTTTCCCAACTCAGTTGCAGCGTCTTTCACTTTCGCTCCTGTGCTTGCATCGCCAGTACCACTAAGTGATTTTTTGAGTGCTGCTTTCTGATAACTGTTTTTTTTCTTTGCCATTTTCTTATTTGTTTTATCGTTTTTCTTTTTTTACATGTATGCTACTGCTTGCTTTTTCTTCTTGCCTTTGTTTCCTCCTTTCTTTTTCTTTCGTGATTGTAATCCCTTGAGTTGTCCAGATACAGCAGGTGTTGGTGCAGGGGGCTTTGGCTTGTTCATCATTTTGTATCCGAGAAATAGTAAGCCTAATCCTGTAACACCTATCGCTGTTGGTTTTAACCACTTTTTATTTTTCTCCCAAAATCCGGCAGGCTTATCTCCACCTGTACTTGCTCCTGATCCTGAATCGCCACCGCTGTCTGTCGTGCTTGCGCTTCGCATCATCGCTTTTGATCCATCGCCACTTCCTCCGCCATCTCCGCCTGAACCACCTGACTCTGATCCCGATTCTCCACCGCCTCCTGAACTGCTTGTGGTGGTAGTAGATTCTCCTGTATCGCTATTGGTGATTTTTACATTTGCTGCACCTTGCGATACTTCTTCTGCTGTTGTTCCATCTCCTGCTTGTGATTCGGTGTTTTCAAAATCTTGTCCTTCTTTCTTTTTCTTAGGAAAGATGTTTCCGATTCCTTTTAGTAATCCTGCTATTGCACCGATGATTCCTGTTGCTGCTGTTATTGAAGCAGCAGTTGCTGTTGCTGAACCAAGTTCTCCTAATCCATTAAATCCTTCATCGTAGAAAACTTCAGTACCAAGTAAATCGCTCATTGAAGAAGTTTCATCAAGACCACTCATGTCATCCACGATATATCCTAAACCGCTTACTTCATGATTTTTATTTCCCTTGCCTGTAAGGATTGCCTTCTTTAAATTTTCAGGCTTACCACCGGCATCGTAAAATATTTTCTCTAACTTTTCTTTTACTTTTTTTAATCGGTCGAACTTGCTCATATCAACTTCTTTTTGTCTCGCTTGCTCATCTGTTAGATATGCGAACTTTAAGCGTTGAGCTACTTTGAAAAGATTAAGTTTCATACTGATTAAAACTCCTGATCGGATTAAAGCAGTTGCAGGATTTATTCGATTGGTAACATGAAGTGCTTTATGAATAAAGTTTTTTAGTTTACCGCCTTTCTTTCCACCATCGCTTCCCGGTGGTTGACTCAGTTTTTTGAAAATTCCTTTTTTCGCACCGCCACCTTCTCCTCCTGATTTTCTTTTGAAGAGTTTACCTAAGTCGCCTCCTTCTAATTCTTCCCAACCCATTAGGTCTTGCACATCTACATTGTTTGTGCTGGGTACGCCATTTAAATATTCTAATTCCATAGTTGTATCTTGTTTTTCTGAGTATGGTTCTTCATAATTGAATCGGTCTACCACACAATCGACCGTGATGTAATTTCCTCCTGTTGTTGGCACGATTGGATAGATGTGCTGAAAGTGATCTTGTTTGTATTTTGTGATTCGCAGTTTGTGCTTAATTTTTAAGTTGCTCAATATGCTGCTGATAAACACCGTGTAACAATCGCAATCTATCCCATGAAACCTATCGTGCCAGCCTCTTGCCGGACTTCTGATTTGTTCTTTACCATTTGCATCTTTTTTATAGGCGATGTGGTTGTATACAAAATCCCAAATGTTCTTGCAGGTTTCATACACGTTTTTTCCTTTTAGTAGTGGAGCTAACTTTGCAGTTTGAAACATTGTTTCTCTAACTACTTGTGGAATGAATCGAACCGTGTCATCTACTGTTGCACCTTTTTTAATTGTTGGATCAAGGAACAATGGCTTTGGAAATAAATGGTCGAACTCTTCTCCGCTTCTTATTTTTCTTTTTTTAGTTGCTTCCATTCTGCGCTCCGATTAATTGTACTTCATCTGTTTTTTCAAAAGGAATTTTCTTCCAACCTAAATCAATTGTTGTCATGGTAGTAACACCAATCTTAAATGCTTCGCCTTGCTGTACTGCTTGTAATAAGCCTTTGGCAGTAGAGAGGAGGCTGAACATTGGAATGCGAATCATAATCGCTTCGAACTTTGCCTCACCGAATGCAGGTATCGCAATGTCTTGATTGACCGCTTGTGAACTTCCGATGCTGCTTCCCTTTATCAGTAATTTGATAAAAGGGAACTTGAGTTTTAAACCCGTGCGAGTTGGATTTTTCAACTGCACATCTATTCTCAACACCACTCCTTGCAAATCCAACTTGTGCAGCTTAACCGTTGGAACTATCTCCAAGTTAATCGAGGTCTTATTCAATCTCCACAGATACATTCCACCTGCTACCATGCCTCCTCCTATGCCTAAGCCTAACAGTATTTTTTTAATGCTTGCCATTTACTTCTTTCTGATTTTGTCGCTGAAATATTCTCCGCCTACTTTGAATGCCATCCAAATAGCACCACCTACAATTGCTTTAATCGCATAGTCCAATAAACTGGAGTAGTCAATGTTTGCAAATAGGATGCTCGCTGTAAGTAGCATGTTTCCTGTTCCATCCGGTGTTCCGGCATTGTGTTTAATTTCTGACATTTCGTTTTCTTTTTTAGTTAGTAATTCATCCATCACGGTACAAAGTTGCAGCGGTTGTCTGAGTCGCTTTCTCACTTTAGGTTTGTGTTCCCAAACTCTGCCGAGTATGGCACACAATGGAACTTTATGGCGTTATAAATCGATTGTTTTTGGAGTTCCTAATTCTTGAAATATCAATTCAACTTGTTTGATATTGAAATATCTTCCAGTTCTTTTTCCCAACTTATCTTTGAATGCTACTAACCAACATCTAAATGTTTTTTCACTCACTTGATAGTACTTCGCTAATTCGCCCGGCATATAAGGCTTTATAGAGAGTGGTTTTAGTTCTTTGCTTCCCATTTTAGTTATTGATTTGAAAATTGATAATACTGTTATTGAAAATTTGTAAGAGATCGAATTGTTTTTGTGCAATCAATTTTTTGCGATACGATACAATTGTTTTAATCGTAGGTTCTTGCAGATATTTTGTGATAGCTTTTGCAAGTAGTGTAATTCCCTTATTGTATTCAGGTACACTTAGACGTTGCAAGCAAACTTCTTGATACCAACCTTCAGTACCTGCTAAACCTTTGTGGTAGTTAAGATTTAACCAATCAATTGGTTTTGATAAATAACGACCACGTTTTCTATTTACATAGCGTTTCGCTAAACACACACGCTCGATAATCTCTTCGAATACTTTTGTTGGATTTTTAAATGTGTTGTAATGCTCTGCGATTAGATTTTGAAACTGAGTTTCTTCTTTATTAGTAAACTCATTATTGCACCATAACGCTGCGTGAATAAAAATCCAAGTGTTCTCAATTGTGCTGTTGTTGGGATTTGATTTACCACCTTTTATTACTCTTAAATGTGGTGTTCCTGTTTTGATTTTTCTTACTGCTGACATATTATTTAGTTTTATAGATTACTTTTTTTGAGTCGTTTGTTATTGACGATACAAAGGTGCAGCAGTAGTAAAGAGTGCTTTCTCGGTTTGGGTTATAAGAGAAATATTCTGACGATAAAAGCGAAAATTTGCAGCTAAAAGAAAAATTCGGAACGTATAAGCACCGATGAGAATGTATGGTGAGCTAAAAGAATTTTTGGGAAGATTTGGGCAGTTTTGGGAAGAGAATTTTTATCGGGTTTATTCCGGATTTATTCGGGGAGAATTGGGGGAGATTCCGGGAAGAGCGTTAAAGTGCCGCATTTTATTGGGGATTACCGTGAAAGTAATCGGGGGGCATTCGGGGATGAATTGATTAAAATTAAAAAGGTGGTCATAAGACCACCTAACACTAAATTTTCAAGAAAATAAATGATGATTAATTTACAGTACCCGGTACTCCTAATACCTCTAACATTGTTTTAACTTGGTTCACTGTGTAATAGCGACCTCTCTTCATACCAATTTTATCTTCAAAAGGCTTTAACCATGCGTTAAAGGTTTTTACTGATACTTGATACTTCTCTGCTAACTCCTTCTTGGAGTAAGCTTTCAACTCAAACTTGTCTGTCGTGATGCTCATCTTTCTCTCTGTATATAATTGTGTCTAACTAAGAATATTTACTTAAAAAATCATCTTCTTTTTAATTAAAAAACAAAGCGAGTTGTTTAACATTTTATTTTTGTTTGTTTTTGTAATTGGTAATCATGTCTCTCAACTTCATTGGGTTCTCTCTTGGAATATCTAATTCAGCAGGTTCTCTTCTGCGTATATTCATCGAGTTAAATTGATTTATCAAATACCGTTTTTGATTATCGGTAATTACACCGATATCGTTTGCCCTGTATAACAAGGCTTGCATGGAGAGTTTCCATTTGCGTTTTAAATCAGCTAAGACATTTAAATTTACACCATCTTTAAAATCACCCTTAATGTCCTTTTCCGGCATTAGAAATTCAGCAGCAAACTCGTTGGCTTCATGACTGATATCTCTTGTGAAAGATGGATTGGTTTGCAAATGCATTACTAAATGCCCCAACTCATAAGCTAAAGTAAATCGCTGACGATCTCCTAAACTTCTTTTGTTTGAAAAAACAACAGGAAATTTCCCATCTGCTAAAATGCTCATCCCATCCACACGTTCGGTGTTAAAATCAAAGTTGATTAAGAATAAACCGTTGTCCTCTAATACTTGTGTGAGGTTGTTAATAGCGCCTTTCTCAATCTTCCAAAGTTTACGAAGCTTTCGTGCAGCTTCAGCAGGCGATCCTAACTTCTCGATATCTAATACAGGTAAATTAATCTCAGGTTGACCAATAGCTTTTAAAAGCTTTTCTACGTTTAAACGATAGATATTTACTTGCGCTTCAATTGGAAGCATGATTTTTTGCGCTACAACATTGCGTTTGCGAAGTGCAAGTGCAGGAGGAAGCGTTTCGCCTTCTTGATAAAAAAACTCTTCAGGATAATTTAAAATAGTTGAAATTGCCTTTAAATGATTTTCGCCCACTTCAATAAAATCTTGTTCCATTCGGGATAGATTAGAAGGAGATAAGCTTAACTTTTCAGCTAATTCAAGCTGAGAAAAGCCTCTCGATTCTCTTGCAACCGTAATCATTTTTGGATTTAATTTTGTGGTAGTCATCATTTCTATACTTTCAGTTCAACTGCATATCAAAAGTATAAATAATCTGCAATATTGCAAAATAAATTGCATTAAATATATTTTGAAACATATTATTACTTGATAATCAATGTAATATAAAATAGATGGTTGAAAAGTAGTTTAAAAATTAAATCCCATAAAAATTGTCTAAGATTTGAAAATTGATATATTTGACTAATTATGACAAGTCAATACTATTCAAATTGAACACACTCGGAGATAAAATAAGACAAGCTCGTGAAAGCCAAGGATTGCTTTTGCGACAAGCTGCTGCATATCTCGAAGTGGATACAGCATTGGTTAGCAAATTGGAACGTGGCGAACGCAGACCGCAAAAAGAACAAGTAATAAAATTGGCTGAATTCCTTAAAATCAAACCGGAGGAATTACTTGTTCTATGGATGGCAGATAAGATCACCGATTTTATTACACATGATGAATTAGGTGTTAAAGCATTGGATTTAGTAAAAAAAGAATTTAGCAAAAAATGAAGCTACAAGAAATAAGTTTAAAAAAATCGCTTAATAAAGCTTACAGGTTAATTAAACCAAAGCGTCCGGATATTGAGTTGTTTAAAAACAACTTGATGAAGTTGTTAGGGCAAATTGACGAAAAAGAAAGCGAAGAGAATGTGAAAATCCATTTAATGGACTTTCTAAAGGACACTTGGTATAAGCAAGATTACTTGGTTGCTACAAAAGGTCGTACCGATTTTGTTATTCATACAGGCAAAGAAGCAAAAGCACCAAGCGGAGTTTTGTTTGAAGTAAAACGCCCTACTAATAAAGGCGACATGGTTACAAGGCTAAATTTAAATGCCAAAGCCATGCATGAATTAATTTTGTATTACTTGCGTGAGCGTGTGAATGAAAAGAACATTGATATCCGCCATTTGGTGATAACAAACATCTACGAGTGGTTTATTTTTGACGCTTCAGTTTTTGAAAAAGTATTTGCTAAAAACACTAAACTCGTAAAAGCTTTTAAAGATTGGGATAGCGGACAAAAGGTAAGCACTAATACAGATTTATTTTACAAAGAAATTGCAAAACCCTTTTTAGATGAATTAAAAGAAGATATCTCTTTTACATGGTTTGATATTCGTGAATACGAAAAACCTCTAAAGAATAATGATAAAGCGGATGATAACAAACTCATTGCTTTATTTAAGATATTCAGTCCTATTCATTTATTAAAAATTCAATTTGCAAATGATAGCAACTCTTTAGACAAAGGTTTCTATTCAGAATTATTACATATCATTGGATTAGAAGAAGTAAAAGAAGGTAGTAAAAAACTAATTCGTAGAAAGCAGGAAGGCAAAAGAGATGCAGGTTCGTTATTAGAAAACACCATTACGATTTTAGACTTAGAAGATAGCCTTCATAAAGTTCCGGATATATCCTCTTATGGAGAAAACCGTCAGGAGCGTTTATTTAATCTTGCTTTAGAACTTTCAATCACATGGATTAACCGAGTATTGTTTTTAAAGTTACTCGAAGCGCAATTAATTAAATACCACAAAGGTGATCAATCGTACAAGTTTTTAAACTACACTAAAATATCTCAGTACGATGAATTGTATAAACTCTTCTTTCAAGTATTGGCAAAAAAGCAAAGTGATAGAAACGAAGCTATCACTAAAAAGTTTGGCAACATTCCTTATCTCAATAGTTCCTTATTTGAGATAAGCGATCTTGAAGACCAAACCATTAAAATAAACAGTTTAGATGATGCTCTTGATTTGGATTTGTATAGCGGAACGGTGTTGCGTGATGCGAAGAACAAACCAATTGCTAAAAGTTTAAATGGATTACAATATTTATTCGACTTTTTGGAAGCATACGATTTTGCCTCTGAAGGTTCAGAAGAAATACAAGAAGATAGCAAAACATTAATCAATGCATCGGTATTAGGTTTAATATTTGAAAAAATAAACGGTTATAAAGATGGTTCAATCTTCACACCGGGCTTTATTACTATGTACATGTGTAGACAAACCATACGTTTGGCGGTGTTACAGAAATTTAAAGATGCTTATGGATGGAAATGTGAAGCCTTTGAAGATTTAAAAAACTACATGGCTGACCGCAGAACCGGAAAAGATGTATTAGAATTTAATGCGTTAATAAACGGTATGCACCTATGCGACCCTGCTGTGGGTTCAGGTCACTTCTTAGTTTCTTCTTTAAATGAAATTATTTCTATTAAGGCAGAACTCGGCATATTGGCGGATGATAAAGGTGTTCGTTTATCAGGCTATGACATAGAAATTCAAAATGATGAGTTGATTGTTACTTATAACGATGGACAGGATATTTTTGAATATCAAGTAAACAACGGTAGCATTAATAAAGAAACCCAACGAGTTCAGAAATCACTCTTTCACGAAAAGGAAACTATTATTGAAAACTGTTTATTTGGGGTGGACATTAACCCGAACTCAGTTAAAATTTGCCGATTACGTTTGTGGATTGAGTTGTTAAAGAATGCTTACTATACCGAAGAAACTAAATTTAAAGAATTAGAAACACTCCCGAACATTGATATTAATATTAAATGTGGTAACTCTTTAATAAGTCGCTTTGCTTTAGATGCTGATTTAAGTAAAGCATTAAAAAGTATTAAGTACAACATCAACCAATACAAAGGCTTTGTACACGATTATAAAAACGCTCACGATAAAGAATTAAAGCGTGGCTTAGAGCAAATCATAAATTCTATTAAAAATGATTTTAGAGTTGAAATAAGCAGTAATAGTAAAGAAATAAAAGATTTAAATAAATGGAAAGGTGAATTAATTAACCTGACCATGCAAACTGACTTGTTTGAAAAAACACCCAAGGAGAAAAAGGACTACGATCTTGAGGTAAAAAAACTTACCGAAAAAATAAGTAAGCAAGAAGCATTAATTGAAGATATAAAAAGCAACGCCATATACCGTAATGCTTTTGAATGGCGTTTTGAATTCCCGGAAGTATTGGATAAGGAAGGAAATTTTGAAGGGTTTGATGTGATAGTTGGTAATCCGCCTTACGGTGTAAAAATGAACCAATCTTTAAAAGATGCAATAAAAAGAGATTATTCGGCAACCGAGGATATTTACACATCATTCATTGAACTTGGTACGAAGTTAAGTCATGACAAAGGTAATGTTTCGTTTATTATACCTGTGTCTTGGCAGACTGGGGACAACTATATAAATACAAGAAGTTTTATTAAAAACAACATACAATTAAGTAAAGGAATTGTTCTTCCATATGATGTTTTTGATGATGTATACGTTGATACAGGTTTATATTTCTTTTCAAAGAATAAAGCACAGTTATCTTTTGTTTATGAGTATTCATCAAAAGATAAAGTTTCATTGGACTCCTTAAATAATTTAGCATTCAAGGAAATTCAAAATACGGAATGGCAAAACACTTCATCTCTTAAAATTGTTTTTAATGCAGGAATTAGAAATATTCAAAGTAAGTTTTCAAAATTAGAAACGACAATTGGCGATATTACAAAATCGGTTCGAGGGATTTTAGCTGACTCATCAGATTATTCAATAAAGGAAATAGATTCAACTTATAAATCTGTTTTTACCGGAAAACTAGATCGGTATTCTATTGACAATGAATTTATGTTTGTTAAGTACGGAGAAAATTTGAAAGAAAAACCTTTATCCGAAGATTATTTTAAAGGCGAAAGAATCTTAATAAGACGAATAATTAGCAGGCAATTTAGAGTAATGGCAACCATAACAGATCAAGATTTTGTAAATAAAAAAGATATCTATGTTTTTAAATTGAATGATATAGAGTTTGCCTCCAAGTATTTACTTGCAATTATAAATTCGAAATTAATTTCGTTTTTAAAAACAAATGCCTCTAATTCGGCAAAGAAGGATGATTTTACGCAACTTACATTGGGCGATATAAGGGAAATTCGGATACCAAGAATTTCGGTCAAATCGCAAGCGGAATATGTTAAACAGGTAGATAAAATTATCTCAAATAAAATAAAGGGAAATGACACAAATGAACTTGAAAGTAATTTAGACTTGATGATCTACAAATTGTATGACTTATCAGAAAATGAAATAAAAACCGTGGAGGAAAATTAAAAAAAATGAAATCAATTGAAAAAATAAAACTGAAGAATTTTAAGCGATTCAAAACGCTTGAACTTGAATTTAATCAAGAGATTAATATTTTAATTGGAGATAATGAGTCCGGTAAAAGTTCCATTCTATCAGCAATAAACCTTGTTCTAAGTGGCAGTGTAAATAAAATTGAGAGCGTTGGACTTGAAAGTTTATTTAACTCTGAAGTAATCAACAATTTTCTTAAGTCTGATAAAAAAATCGAAGAGCTTCCTACGCTTACGATTGAAGTCTATCTAAATGAGCAAAACAATGAGGAGCTCAACGGCAATAGCAATTCAGATAAGAAGATGTGTGATGGATTAAAACTGGAGTGCATTCCAAATGATCTGTTAAGTAAAGAAATTAAAGAAATCCTTCAGCAACCTGAAACTAT
>CBIHPU010000075.1:0-10320 GCA_966211935.1 uncultured bacterium
GTCTGGTTACCCGTCTGGTCATTCGTCTGGTTACCCGTCTGGTCATTCGTCTGGTCGCCCGACTGGTCATTCGAATGGTCATTCGAATGGTCCACCAGGGTGGTTCCGGTTTAACTAATTCTGTTGAAAATGTTATAAATGAAATTCAATCCGAACTGTTCTTTAAAAATCAAATTCCATTCTTTTTTAATACACCAGGACACCCAAAACCGGACAGAAAATTGTCCTGGAACCGACGGGGTCTATAACCGACTGTTCTTATTATTGAAAAAAATTGTATTTCCAAGCAGAGTTAATAAAAAGTAGTTGGATGCTAAAGAAGCATTGGGTGAACCGACGGGTCTAGAACCGACTGTTCTTATTATTCAATTTTTTTGAATAACAATGGAAGTTGATAAAAAGAAAAGACATTATCCTTTAAAAGAAGACTTCCGGGAAGTTTACTTTCCCGCAAACCGGGGAAGTTTCAATTATTTGTCGCCGTCAAAACGAAGGCTTCAAGCACTCCCTACCGCTTCAATGTTTGGGTATGGGTCGACAGATTCATCTGCTTGTCCCACACCTTCAACTGAATTTTCAATTCACCGGAAGGTGACTTGTCGTTAAATACATAGAAAATAGTGTGGGTCTTATGTTCGTACTCTGCCAGCACCCATTCGCCATTTATCTCTAACCTGAATTTTCCTATTGCACTTAAATTATCCGTTACAGTATATTTCAATACGGCGGGAGCTATGTTGGTTTTTCTTGCCTGTGTCTTTATGGCTGGGGCAATTGTATCAAAACCCACAGTAACCAAACCGCATGATTTAACTGTTCCTGTTAGTTTACCGTTAACAAATTTGCCACCTGCATAACTTATGCCGGTCATATTATTTTTCATCGTAAGCAAACAAACTTTTTCCTCCAGTTCCTTCGGAATTTGTTTGTTCAATTCAACACTCACTTCATAAGCTTTCAATACAGGCACATCATCATTGAATATCTTATAAATACTGCTTAAATAATTTGGTGGATTTGACTTTAAAACCCTGACGTCGGTGTTTGTATTATAGAACAAACATTTCTCCGGAAATTTTACCTGCGCGCCATTAAGCGTGATCAGATTTTCTTTCAGACAATTAAAATTGCAGTCGTATTTCGGAACACCCGTCCCTTCATTCATCAGGTAAGAGAATTTCAGCGTTGTGGTATTTCCGTTCACATCAAAAAATTCTACCACCACGTTATGATCGCCGGGTTTTAATTGTCCATTGTTATAATTGAGCAGGCCTTCGTTCTTCAGATCTACAAAAATCGGCAATTCATTGTTCCCTGTTCTGAAACATTTCTGAAGCTTCTCGCTTTTAAGTCCTGCGCTTGTCTCCTGGAACCAGTTCACATATCGTGCATCCTCAAATGAAATTCCATTCATCTTATGCATGTAGACTTGTTCGCCGTCAACTTTAATGCGTATCCCATAAACCTGGTTTTTACCGGCATCAATATTTTCCTTGTCAAAACAGGAAAAGGCGAGACCTGCATTTAATGGCATCTGAATTTTTTCAGTAAGAGTTATCTCTTTTCCTTTCGTATTGGCTGTAAGATTTACGCTCTTATAAACTGTCGGTTTGCCTTGCTCGGGCACGGAATAGATCACCATCTTGGAACAAACCGGTGCAAAATTATCTTCATGACTGAAAAACAGCTGCGGATTCAATGGTATTTCCGTTTTTTCTTCACGGATCTCAAAATGAAGATGCGGACCAGATGAATTCCCTGTGTTTCCTGTATAACCAATTACTTCTCCTTTCTTAACTGCCAAGACACTTGAATCCGGGAACAATTCAATCTCAAAAGTTTCTTGTTTTTTCTGTTCGGAATAAGTGTACTCTGCTATTTTATTGGAAAAGTGATGCTGGTGACCGTAAACACTTACATAACCGTTTGCATGTGTTACATAAAGAACTTTTCCGTATCCATGCGTCCCAACTTTGATACGCGACACATATCCATCAGCAATAGCATAAATAGGAAGATGTGTGCTCGGATGTGTTCTGAAATCCAGACCGGCGTGAAAATGATTCGGTCTCAGCTCTCCGTAATTTCCCGAAAAGCGTGCAATGCCATCCAGCGGAAGACGAAAATCATTCTTTATATGATCCTGTGCCTTTATTGTAAAGACACAAAAAATTACTGCAAGGGAGTAAACAACTTTCATCATCTAATCAACGTTCGTGTGTTAATAACAAATTTACTGCACCTCCTTCATCGCACTGCTATTAAAATAATTTTATTCCACCATATCACTGTTAATTAATACAAATCACATGGATGTAGAAATCATCAAGCAAGGTTTAAAGGAAATTCTGAATGAAGATATTTCCATTCGCACTTCTGTGCAGGATCTGCGCCGCAACGTTTTCCTGGCATCATCTAAAGCCGAGGAGAAGGAATCGCATGTTGCTAAAGAATCCAAAATTGCTGAACTGAGCTCTGAAGTTGAATATTTTAAACATCAGCTTTCTCTCCGTGAACAGGACCTGCAGGAAAAACTTCAAAACACAGAAGAGGAAAAAAAGAATCTGGAAGCGCAGCTTTCTGATAAACAAACTGAATTGGAACTTCTACAAGAAGATCTGGCGCAATATAAAACGGCAAAGGATTCTTTGTCGGCTAAAAATGAAGAGTTGAACCGCGTTTCCATGGAGAACAGCCATTACGCTGCAAAGATCCGCGAACTTGTGGAGCATATCGCTAAACTTCAGGATGAAAAAGAAGCGTTTGTCAAAGAGACCAGGTTTAAAGTTGAGAAGGTTGAGAAAGTTGAGAAAGTGGTTGAAGATCTGCAGAAAGAAAATGAAGCACTTCGGGCTAAACTTGCAATTGCCGAGGGCCGCTTTTCTGTTTTGGAATCTGATAACGTTAAATTGCAGGAAGAAAAGAATTCTGTGTTGCTTAAAGTTGACGAGTTAACGAATAATAACAATCAACTAAGAAATTCGGAAAATCAGCTATGTCTTTTTATTGCGGGACAAGACGCTGAAATCCTGGAGCTAAAAAGCATTAACGGTGAATTACAGGATGCAAATTTTGAATTTATAAATGCGCATGCTACACTGAAACTTAAAACCGAAGAAATTATTGATGTTCTGAGGGAAGAACTAACCCAATTGGAGTCTTTCGCCGCTACGGAAATTGACAACTTAAAGAAGGAAAATGAAGAGCTAAAATCAAAAGCCGAAAATGTCATCAAGCTTGAACTGCAAACAGAAAATTCGGAACTTAAAAGTCTGGTCGAAGCGCTACGGACAATTGAAAGTAATTTTGAATCGGCGCAGTTGCATATTGCAGAACTTGAAGGCGCTATCGGACAAATCAATGTATTGAAGGACCAGGCGGAGGAGGTTATTGCCTTGCAGGCTAAAGCTGATGTTCTGCTCCAGGAAATTGAAAGAATAAACGCGGAATCGCAAAGCATGCTTTTATCTTATAATGAAAAAGAAGAAAACATGCTTGCGCAGTTGAAGGACTTTCAGGAAAAGGATCAATCCGCCACGCATATTAATAATGAAGAATATCAGGCATTAGTTGCGGAAAACACAAGGTTGAACACCTTGACTACCATGTTAAAGAAACGCATTGCCGAACTGGAAGAGCAGATCGTTTCATTAAAACACTCCGCTGATAGGGCAGAGGAGAATGAATCCAGAAACGCTGAGGTTGAAAAACTGACAGCGGAAATCAATGTTCATATCGAAGCCATTCAGCAATTGGAGGAAAATGTAAATAGTCTTGGCGAAAAAGTTTCTGTGATGTCGGCACAGCTGAAGCAGACATCTATTGAAAAGGATTCATTATTCCATGAGTGTACGAAACTTAAAAATGAAATTCAGACTGCAGAAGAAATTTACAATAAGCTGATGGAGGAATTAAAATCTTCTCACTCATCAGAGCTGGAAAAATTGAACAATGAGTTGGTCGAACTAAAAAATCACACTGGTTCTGAGGAGGAACTTGCGGAGCTGAAGGCTCAATTAGCTGCTCTCACTACAGAAAAAGAGGAATTGGAATTGGCGGCTCAGACTAATCCTGGTGCGGAAGCAAAACTGGTAGAACTTCAGTTGCTGGCCAATGAGTTGAACGCGGAGAAACTGAAACTGGAAGATACCATCACTGATTTAAAGCGTGAGTTGTTCAAGGCGGAAGAGAAGCTGGAGAGCCTGGAGACTGAGTCTAAGGAACAGAACGAAGAGTTTATAGAAGGTTTGTTCAAGAAAATCGATCTTCTGAACGAAAAGAGTCAGAAGCTGGAACTTCAGAAGGAGGAAGTTGAAATGCAGATCCCGGCTCTGTTGGCTAAAATTGAGACCTTAAGTGAAATAATTGGCAGTCAAAATAATATATCCGGCAAAAATGAGGAGCTAGGTTTGGAAAAGGATAATAATTCGCCTAATTTAGCAGGGATGTTAGCCGATTCTATAAAAGATAAAAAGTCGGCGAAACTGAAGATTAATGAATTAGTGCGGGAAATTGACAGGTGTATTGCCATGTTAACTACTCAATCCTGAAGAAAATGGGAGAGTTTTCAATAAAAATAAAGGTTGCCGGATCGGAGTATCCGCTGCGCCTTGAACCCAATGACGAGGAGCTCGTTTTGAAAGCCGCTTCCATTATTAACGAACGCTATTTCGAGTTCGAGAAAAAATACAGCCACGTTCGGGAGAAAAAAGATATTCTTGCCATGGCCTTTTTGCAGATAGTGGTAGACATTTTAAAGGAAGATAAAGGTCGGCAGGACGAGTTGAACAGACTCCAGGTTTTTGCAAAGGATGTCAACTCAATGGTGGAGGATCATCAGGATAAAGTAAAGCAGTACAAAGGATAATTTTACCGGTTGCATTTGCAGCCGTGTTATATACCGCATAAATTCAATTGTCTGTGCATCATTTGATGTAAAGTCATTGGGTTTATGCGTTTTTTTTTATTTAACTAACAAAAACAGAAAATGGACCCACAAATAATGCAATGGTTACCTTACGCAATAGGAGGGGGCGCGCTGCTAATCGGCGTGGTGGTTGGTTGGCTATTGGGCAGCTCCACCGTGAACAAAGCGGCCCGTCGCGAAAAAGAGAGCCGGATAAAAGACGCGGAATCAAAAGCTTCTACTATTCTAAAGGAAGCGGAAATTAAAGCTAAAGCTGAACGCGAAGAAAAGATCCTCCAGGCTAAAGAAAAATTCCTGCAACTGAAAGCGGAGCATGATAAGAATGTGCAGACCCGAAATAACGAGATCGTAAAGAACGAAAATCGCGTTAAGCAGAAGGAGCAGGAACTGAATAAGAAACTGGAAGACGCCAGCCGCAAAGAAAAAGAAACGGAACATCTCCGCAACAATCTTACAGTTCAGCTTGAAACTAACCGCAAAAAACAGGAAGAAATGGACCGTTTGCACCGTCAACAGGTGGAGGCGCTTCAGACAATTTCCGGTTTAAGCGCGGATGAAGCGAAAAATCAGATGGTGGAGAGCATGAAAGCTGAGGCAAAAACCGATGCCATGGCTTACATTAAAGATATTATGGATGAAGCAAAGATCAACGCGAATAAAGAAGCGAAGAAAATTGTCATCCAGACCATACAGCGTGTTGCTACTGAACAGGCAATTGAAAACTCTGTCACCGTTTTCCATATTGAAAACGATGAAATGAAGGGACGCATCATCGGACGTGAAGGAAGAAATATTCGAGCTTTTGAAGCTGCAACAGGTATTGAAGTGATCGTTGATGATACACCGGAAGCAATTATCCTTTCAGGTTTCGATCCTGTGCGCAGAGAAATAGCGCGTCTTGCACTTCACCAATTGGTGGTTGATGGTCGTATCCATCCGGCACGCATTGAGGAAGTAGTTGAAAAAGTGAAGAAGCAGGTGGAAGAAGAAATTATTGAAACAGGAAAAAGAACCTGTATCGATCTTGGAATTCACGGTCTGCATCCTGAACTGATCAGAATGGTTGGAAGAATGAAATACAGATCTTCTTATGGTCAGAACTTATTGCAGCACAGCCGGGAAGTAGCTAACCTCTGTTCGATTATGGCGAGTGAACTTGGATTGAATGCTAAGGTGGCGAAACGTGCGGGACTCTTACATGATATCGGAAAAGTTCCTGATGACGAACCGGAATTGCCACACGCTATTCTTGGGATGAAACTCGCTGAGAAATACAAAGAAAAACCAGAAGTCTGTAACGCTATCGGAGCTCACCACGATGAAATTGAAATGACGTCTTTGATCTCGCCGATCGTACAGGTGTGTGACGCGATAAGCGGTGCTCGTCCCGGCGCGCGTCGTGAGATTGCGGAGCAATACATCAAGCGTCTGAAAGATCTTGAGTCGCTTGCATTGTCTTATCCCGGCGTTGAGAAAACGTACGCTATACAAGCGGGAAGAGAGTTGCGAGTTATTTTTGCGAGCGATAAAGTAAACGATGAAACTGCTTCAAAACTGGCCTTCGATATTTCTCAGAAGATCCAGACTGAAATGACCTATCCTGGTCAGATAAAAGTGACTGTGATCAGAGAGACCAGAGCAACCAGCTACGCTAAGTAGTAAACATTGTTGAAACACATAGAGACATAGAAACATAGGATATCGATACCTATGTGGTCTATGTTTCTATGTGTTTTGTTTTTAAAAATCTGTAACGGATTAAACTCTTACCTTTGCCATTCAAATGGCGGCAGACTGGTTCAAAACCTGGTTCAATACCAAATATTATCACATTCTTTATAAAAACAGGAATGATGAGGAAGCTGCATTGTTCCTCGATAATCTTATCCGTTATCTGCAACTTAAGACTGACGCAAAGATCTGGGACATGGCCTGCGGTAAAGGCCGACACGTTCAATATCTGGCAGCAAAAGGTTTTAACGCGTATGGAACGGATATTTCAGAAAACAGCATCGATGGTGCAATCAAACATAATCTGAATTTGCCCGCCGCACATTTTTTTGTGCACGATATGCGCCGTCCGTTCAGGACCAACTACTTTGACTGCGCGTTGAACATTTTTACGAGCCTGGGTTATTTTGAATTCAAACGGGATGACGAACGTGTTTTTATTTCAGCTTCCCAATCATTGAAAGCAAATGGAAAATTCGTGGTGGATTATCTGAACGCGGAGAAAGTAATTAAAAACCTTGTGCGCGAAGAAACTAAAACTTCAGATGGAATTGATTTCAATATTTCCCGCAAAATTGAAAACAAGACGATCATAAAAACAATTGAATTTAACGCAGAGGGTAAAGAACATAAATATGAAGAACGCGTAAAGGCGTGGACGCTGAATGACTTTAATGAAATGGCACAGGTGGCAGGATTAAAAGTGAATGACGTGTTTGGTGCCTATAACTTAAATAAATTTGATTCCTTGAATTCCGACAGGTTGATAATGATCTTCGAAAAATAAATTAAATGAGCTGGTGGCTGAGTTGCATATTTTTGTTTTTGCCTGTTGTGGGCGCCGGGTTGTTTGTTTACAGCGTTAAGATAACGGAACAGAAACTGAAACTGATCCTTTCTTTCAGCGGCGCTTATATTCTTGCATTGGCGCTGCTGCATCTTCTTCCCGAATTATATGAAGGAGAAGATCCTGAAAGCATGGGCATCTGGATACTTGGCGGTTTTTTTGTTCAGCTTCTCCTTGAATTTTTTTCTCACGGTATTGAACACGGTCACGCGCATATTCACACGCATGAAAAACGTCTTCCTTTTTCTGTAATTGCAGGTTTATTCATTCATAGTTTTATTGAGGGAATGCCTATTTCGCAGGAGATCAGTCATCATCATGAAGGTTCAATTTTAAATTTTTCCGATTCGCTTGTGGTTGGAATAATATTGCATAACATTCCAATTGCAATTGCATTTACAGGTTTGCTGATTCATCTTGGAATGGAAAAGCGAAAAGTATTTGGATTTTTAATTCTGTTTGCGCTGATGGCCCCGCTCGGAACATTTACATCACAAATAATCAATTGGGCGGGCGTTGAAGATTTCACGAAGTTTTTAAAAATAGCGCTCGCTCTTGTTATTGGAATCTTTCTTCATATCTCAACAACCATTATGTTTGAGAGCAGTGAAAAAGAACACCGCTATCATATCACGAAGATCATTTCTATTATTGCAGGCGCGGGTTTGGCGTGGATGTTGAGTTGAGCGGGTTATAATTCTTGAAATTGCGATGTTGTAACGTTATTCAAACTATGAGACTCAATTTTTAATTTTTTTGATGGGCTTTAACGGAAGATAAATATCGAAGGTCGCTCCTTTGCCTAATTCTCCTGTTGCCTTAATAATGCCGCCATAGTTTTCAATAATTTTTTTACAGGTTGCGAGACCTATTCCCGAACCTGCAGCCTTGCCTGAGTCCAGTTTTTGAAATATTTTAAAAATACGGGCACTGTACTTTTGGTCAAAACCAATCCCATTGTCAGCAAATGAAATATGACAATATGTTTTTCTTGCAGATAATGAACTTTCCTTAAGATCTCTTCCTTTAATCAATCTGCTCGTTATGCGGATTATCGGAGTAACATTTGGACGTGAAAACTTGATCGAGTTAATAATCAATTCTCTGAATATTTTCCGAATTTGAAACGGAGCTAAAGTAAGTGTGTTTAATTTTGAAGAAGTGATGCTTGCCCCGGATTTAGCGATCGTTTTTTCGAGTTCTTTTTTAACCTGTTTTAAGATTGCATTTAGATCCGTATCCTCAATTTTAAAGAAAGTACTGCTGGTATTCGAATAGTTTATTAAATCCTGAATAAGATTCCGGATACGCTTCGCTGAACTGAGCATCCTGACAAAATAACTCTTTCCTTCTTTGGACAGGTTTTTCTCTTCCTTTTCAAGAATTAGCGCGGCTATCATTTGTATTTTGCGTAACGGCTCCTGTAAGTCATGGCTTGCTACATAAGTAAAATTCGTCAGCTCCTGGTTCAACAGGTCAATTTCATGTTCTTTCTTTTTAATAATCGCCTTCGCCATTTTGGCTGCTTTGTTACCTTTTTCAACGGTCAATTTTAGTTCTTTGTTAACCTCATCACCGCTCTCAATTTTTATCGTAAAGATTGCTTTTTCTTTTTTTCTTTTGATGTTGACCTTCTTTTTGGATTTTACAAGAATCACATTTGCCTTCTTTAATGCAATGTTATCAACGGCAGCTGATCTCGTTTCCTTTTCTAAAATATCAGTTCTTTTTTTCTGAAGCTTTTTTTCTTTCGATATTCCTGCAATTTGTTTTCTGCTTTTTGCAGCCAGCTTATTACGTTCTGTTTGAAGAGTCAGATGGCTTTTTTTTAAGGCAGAGCTTGATGTTAATAGATCAGAATACTTTTTCCTTAACTTTTTGGCAGTTTTTTCTTTTGTGTTGTTGATCATTTTTTCGGATCTGCGTTTCCTTAACCGAATGTCCAGTACAGTCGATCGATTAGCAATAATTTTTTACAATATTTGAGCCAATAGATTAGGATATAATTTTATGAGGACCTTTTTATTAAATGCTGTTTGGATGCGTTTAAAGGTTACAGAATTCAGTGACAAGCATGGCAGTACTGCATCAATTGGGTAATAAAAAGCAACACAGTATTTCCTGAAGTCGTTAAACTTGCCTCTGCTTTTGGCTGGCAAATGAATAATGATGCATTTTCATTGAGATTTCACTTCCCCATATTCCTCGGATGGAACGACATGATATTCTCCCGCAGATATTTTCTGTCAAGATGAGTGTAAATTTCTGTAGTAGTTATGCTTTCGTGCCCCAGCATTTCCTGCACAGCGCGCAGATCTGCGCCGCCCATTACTAAATGTGTTGCAAATGAATGACGCAGCGTATGAGGACTGATGGTTTTTTTTATTCCTGCTTTTTCCGCCAGATCTTTTATGATTGTAAAAACCGAAATACGCGATAATTTTCCGCCTCGTCTATTAATAAACAAGTTGTCTTCCGCTTCTTTTTTTACCGGCCAATGCACCCGCACTTCATTCATCCAGATCGTAATGTGTTTTCTTGCCATTACACCCATCGGCACAAGTCGCTGTTTGTTTCCTTTTCCTGTCACAAGCAAATATTCTTCTTCCAGGTGCAGATCGGAGATCTTTAAATTCACCAGTTCGCTCACACGCAATCCGCATCCATATAAAGTTTCTATTGTTGCTCGGTTGCGCTCTCCTTCTTTGCTGCTTCTGTCAATGGCATATAACATTTTGTCTATTTCTTCAATACTTAAAAACTCAGGCAGCTTGCGACCAAGACGTGGAGATTCAAGTAAGGCGGACGGATCATT
>CBIHPU010000076.1:0-10271 GCA_966211935.1 uncultured bacterium
GTTGCAGTATTTCAATTAGAAAATGTTCCGGTTATATTAGTGTTCCAGATTTAAACATCATCAACATCACCACTTTATTCAGATCTTTTACCCGTAAATATATTTCTTGCAGCTTCATAAATAAAAAAGCCATTCACTGTTTGGTGAACGGCTTTGCGATTGATGTGATCCCGCTGGGATTTCTATTATAATTTAATTGGATTTAAAACTGTTTGGCGAACTTATAATATTTGTTATAAAATATTAGTGTACAGGCTTATATACGTTTTGCGAGTAAAAAATAATCAAATGTAGTATAGCAGAGAAAACTAAAGAAATGTATGTAAATTTGTATGTATTAATCACAATCAAATGAGTAATCAAGTAAAATTTTACCTTGAAAAGAGGAAAGACAAGGACACAGGGGAACTAATAACGGTTAACGTACCTATTCTTCTATTTTACAGTTTTGGCAGCGGAAGGTTGCAATATTATACAGGACTTCGGATTGATGCTGTTTTATGGAACGAAGATGAGATGAGGGCTGAACTTCCGAAAAACATAAAATTAGATAAGATTCAGGCAAAAGATTTTGCCACGAAAATAAAAGAGATTAATACTAAATTAAAGTCATTAGAAGTACGAGTAGAGGAAATTCGTAAGAAAGCGGAAGGGAGAGATGAGGAATTGACAATAGGTTTGTTTAAAGAGCATTTAAGGACTGAAAAGCCTATTAAAGGAAATAAAACTTTTGCTGAGTGTCTTGTTGAATATATTGATAGCTCTCGATTAACCAAAGGAAAAGGTACAATGAGAGCAATCAATTCTACATTTAATATTTTGAAGGAGTTTTCAAAGGATACTAATAGCAGACTTGAGTTCAATAATATTACACAGGAATTTTATGACAAGTTGTTGGACTATTGCTTCAAAAAGAAGGAGTACAAAAACAATTATACTGGAAAACTAATAAAGGATCTTAAAGCCTTTTTGAATTGGGCAACAGAAAGAGGATATAATAAGAAGTTGGATTTTAGAAGGAAGAGTTTCAAAAAATTAAGCGAAGAACCGGAAATTATTTTTCTGACGTGGGAAGAATTAATGAAGCTTTACAAACATAAATTCAAGAAGGGGGAGGAGCGTTTGGAGCAAATAAGAGATGTGTTTTGTTTTGCTTGCTTTACCGGTATGCGGTATTCTGATTTAGTTGGGCTGGAATATGAACATATACAAAATGATTTTATTGTTTACAGGGTAGTAAAAACAGGTCAGAATAATACTATTCCTTTGAATTCATATTCATCCGCCATTTTAAAAAAGTATAATAAAAAAATTCCTGGTGGAAAATGCCTTCCTGTCATTTCAGAACAAAACACCAATGACTACCTTAAGGAATTGCTTGAAAAATTGAAATTTAATCGGAAGGTTCAGCAAATCCATTTTCAAGGTGCGCAGCGTATCAAAACAATTTTACCATTGCATGAAGCAGTGACTTTTCATGTCAGCAAAAAAACTTTTATGACCAATTTTCTTGCCAAAGGCGGCAGTTTATTAACGGCTATGTCGATTACAGGAAATAAAGACCTGAAAACTGCGCGGAGGTATTATAAAGTCGTTGATAGTCTTAAAGCAGAAGAGATGGCCCGGGTATTTGGCTCCCGATAGCATCAGCATTTTTCTATTAAAATTTCGATCAACATAATTATTGAATTACCTTTTGTTGAACAATATTGTAAATGAAGGATTAAAACATTTACTTCTGCGCCTTCAACACCTAGGAAAAATTTCAATTGACATTTTAAACGAGCCTGTTATTCTGTGATTTAAACCACTTGCTAAAAAAGAATAAAAATCTTCTGGAAACCTGCAACATTTATTATTTCGATGCGTTATAGAAAATAAATAAGATTGACAAACTGTAAAAGCATTGCATGGCGAACTGCGAAGATGGAAATGAGTAAATGCTAAGTTACTCGTAGTAATTATTGACATCCTGGAACAACTGAGATCTGGTAAATCTTCGGTGTCTGTCGGTGTTGTTAGAAATTGCAACGAATACAAAGCTGGTTCATTTCTCCCAACATGCATTTGGAAATTTCTTTCGGTTTACTATAAATGCTGTCTGATCATCAGCTGATCAAGTAAAAACAGAGTGCCGCAAAGTAGCGAACTGCTGCCGGAGTTGATAACAGATCCCTCCTGCCAAGAGGTTGAGGAAACAACTGCCAGAGACGTATTGCAAAATGCCGCCGTTATTGCGTTAATGACCAGACGCTGTGCCTGTAATACTTTTCAGTGGATGAGGTCTTTTAAAAACATGCTTTGGTCTTGAGCATAAGACAATGGTTGCAACCGCAGCGAGTTAGTCTTTGATTTCGCTTGTTTCAAATTGCTTTTATCAGGTTTCCGGTGTCTCAGCAACACCAGAAACCTGGTATTTGCAAAAAGAATTCTTGCTTCCCGCCCCAAATGTTTTTTTGCTCTACTTAATTAATAATTGAGCTAAGTCTTTATTAAATTGAATTTTTGACAGTAAAGGAGGTGCAAAGATGTAATAACAATCTCGTCCTTTAAAGTGGGACAAAATAATTATCATTCAATTTTCGGAACGGAATAAAATCCGTACAAAAACGGTTCACCGGCAAATCATCCCTTGCAAAGCCGCAAATTAAATGTGGCGTAGGGTATAATGTCTATAAAACACGGTATAACCAAATTTTATATCAATGAAAACTGATGATAATCCTCTGTTCACTTTGACTGTTGGAGAGTTTATGGCCAGAATCAAAGACATGATTGAAGAAGCGCTAAACCAAAAAAAGGAAGAGTCTGCGAATGAAAATAAAATGGATGAAGGTAAAGATGAAAATTTCACGATTGCTCAATTATGTAAATTTTTAGGCTGTACCAAAGCGACGATCCATAATTACAAAAAGCGCGGCTTGCCCTGGTTTGGTTTCGGAAAAAAAATTCTGTTTAGAAAATCTGAAGTGATGGATTTTTTAAAGCGGTTTGCTTCTCCGGGATCAAAAGGTATGTTGAAAAGTAGAAGTGTATAACCTTTATCTTAAAAAAATGAGAAAAGCAATTTTAAGAGTTCCGCCGGAAGTAATAGCAGAATTCACCGAAGAACTTCTTGAGACTGGATTTGATAATGAGATTGTAGGTGTTACCCGACACGACGAAATCGAAATTGAAGTTATGTATGAAAAAGATCAGGCCGATTTAGTCGAAGAGCTGGAGGAACATTTGCAGGGGTTAATAGATGAACTCGATAGCCAGGAAGATGAGGATGATTGCTAAAGCGAAAAGGGGAAGCTTACGTTCCCCTTTTTCTAATATTTATAGAATTGAGTTCACAAAAACAATACTGAAATTCCATTGAAAATGATGTATCGGAAATTGAAAAGCACTGACGTGGTATTGAACATTATTAAAATTGACTTGAAGAAGACTGAAATTCTATTGAATAACACTGATAAATAATTGAAGAACCTTGAAAAGCACATAACCCAACCTGAAAATTAGTTGAAGACAATTGATTTCATACAGTTGTTACGTGCCAAATATATTTTCTATTAATGAATTTGATTTAAAGACATAAAATTTTCGAATAACAAACAGGAAAAAGAATGTCCAGGCGAAAACGGCGAAATAGAAACCAGAATTTGCAACCGGATTCGGATAAAAATTCGGACGAGAACAAATCTAGCCAGATTGAAACGGAAGATGATGGCGCGGAGGCTACTTTCACGTTTAAGGGTGAAGTCCGTGAAGAGGAAAAAGTAAATGTTAAGGTGGATACCGAATCGAAAAATTTACATAATCAGGAATCGAAGCAAGGTAAGTCCCCGACAGACGGGAGTAAACAGTCAGAAAATACAGCAATGAAAGGCGAAAACATATTGGGCAATTTAGATTTCCAGACTTTGGCCGCACAGTTTATAAGCGAATTATTGGGTACGCAGGAACTTAAGAAACAGTCCGTCGAATGGGAAGAAAAACGCAAAATGTTTATTGCAAAATACAATGAGCTGGTTGACGAATATGACAAGGTAGTCAAAGAACGTGACCAGTATAAAAAGGACGCCGATGTATATAAAGCCTGTTTTGAAAATGTTCTTCACACGGAAGACCCTGCTATAGTATATCGGGAATATCAAAGAGAATGGCCGCCTATGGAAAAGGTATTGTTTATACTTCGGAAGAGCAGGAAGAAAATGACAGTCAAACAAATTTGGCAAATAATGGAATTCCTGGAGCCGCGACTGAATTTACAATGGCTTAATCCGCTTCATTATCTTTCTCAAGTGCTTTGCAAGGCTGCTGAATACGGAAGGGTCATTAAGGAACATGAAAAAGGGACAATGGGCAACTTTTATACATTTAATAAATCAAAAAAAACAAACACAAATGGATTATGAAATTCCCTGGATTGCAAATATTAAGAATACTGCTTCCAACTTAGGATTGAATATTGTTCTTCATACGAAAGATAAAGATCTGGTATTGACTCAGTACAGATTTCTGGCATATATTGCTATTTGTAGACACAAATGGCTTAAGGGAGGAAAGGCTTTTGCAAAAGGGCAAAGCTTAAACGAAAAAATCGTTTCAATAATTAATTTCCAGAACAGTTTTCTTGAATTAAAGGAGATTGAGTGCTTTCTTTTTACTTCTTGTCGGGGTTGTATGCCAAATAAGCATTTTCATAAACGCGTACTCAAATCGGTTTTAGAATTAGTAGACAAGAAAGAAATTATTTCGTTTGTTTATAAAAGCACCGTTTTTTATGGACTTAAAAAGTGGTTTAAATTTGATCGCAGAAAAAAAGAATATTCACCAATACTGAAATTTCTTCAATATGATGATTCTTTTGAGAATTTATAATGGGAGACTGTAGAAGAAGTCACAGGAAAAGGTAACTACAACTCTACAATTAAAGTTGATAGGAAGTCAGACGCATTCAATACCCCTCCAAAAAAGCCGCCAAACTAAAAACAAATATTTCCTTTCGATCAATTACGGAGAGAAAATTAATAGGAGAATTTATTTTTATCTCGGAAATTTCTTGATCCAGGAGTTCTAATATTCTATCCTTTGGAATTCCTTTGTCATTCCCGAAATAATCAGAAACATTGAAGCTCGATGCCTTTATGAATTTGTCTAAATCCCTCGACACCTTAATTGATAAACCAACTCTGGGTAATATTTCCTGGTCTAAATCAACATCAGTTTCCGAAATCGCGATAATTTTATTCCTGATCTCATAAAGACCTGACACATAATCATTGGTTTTCCCTAATGTAAATTCGGTATATCGAAATTCTCTTAATGCATTTTCCAACTTTGTCAGATCATTAAATAATCTCTCAGAAGTTTCATGAGAAATATCCGTTGCATCGTACATTAAATAATTCTTAAGTCTGAAATAAGCTTCAGCTAATTTTTCTTCTTTCACAATTAGTATAATTGTAGCCCCGTCTGGCGGTTATTGATCAAAAATTTAAGTGACATTGAGTACTTCGGCGCTCGTCTGCCGGACTTTTGCAGACAAAATTGCCAAAATATAATGAAATCACTAGTCTTGGAATGATTCTAAGCGATCAATGAGCTGTACTTATAATTATATCCCTTGTTAGAAATAGTTTTAGCAACAAATCTTGTCTCTCCTGAAAAATATTTTGTAAGCGCCTTCAGCTCCTTTTTCAATTCCGCAATTATTTTATCGCGTTTTGCAATTTCAATTTCAGCGATTCTTCTGATTTCGTTTGGATCATTTATCGAGAAAGAGTCAACTTTCTTTTGTTGTGAAGTTGAATAGATTTGAATCAACTCATCTGCATTCAGATTTAGAATACTGCATAGTGTTAATAGTTTTTTTGCATCAATTCCAATTATGCCTTTTTCTATTCTCTGGTATTGAGTCTGGTGAATGCCAATCTGCTTTGCTACCTGCGTTTGTGTTAGATTTTTATGCTTTCGAGCTAAAAAGAGTTTTGCTCCTACCGCCTTCTTTTGAAAATCCATTTTTCGAATGCTTAATTCTTGGCGAAATATCAGCAGAAAATCGAATTCATCTTACAATAAAACCCATTGTTAATATCGTATCAAAATATTCCCCAGTGGAATAATCACGATTTCGAAAGTCGAAATTCATGCAGTTTTATAGATCATTTTCATTCGGAAAATTAAATTTTAACAAAATATTCCCAAATGGAATAATGATATTTTACTACGTGTATTTTGTTGAAAAGAAACGGGCTTATCAACCGAAAAAAATAAAGTGTATTGATTTATCGCTGAAAAGAATCGTTGTCCAGATAATTGCTCACTCTTTCTTTCAAACTAAAATTGTGCATTCAAATTCCAATAATGAAAAATGCACTATTAATATTTTTTTTGGTTGTCAATGCTGCAATTAGTACAGCGCAAAATCAAAATGCTTCCTCAGTCAAATTAGAAACAACAAATTTCGTATTGGGAAGTACATCAGTTGATACCCTATATGGAAGAAATTTAATAATTGAATTACCTACAGGTAGTGCCCCGCAAAGTTGCCGCATGACTATTGAAGATATTACATCTAACGCGACAACAGTAAAAGATACTATATATCCTTTTCCGTACACTAACCAATCCGATAGCGGTACTTATTCATTACAGAGAGCAGGTAACAACATAGTAATTGAATTGGATGCTTATTCTTTACTTAATAGACACCGCTTGCGTTTTTATTTTATAGATAATCAAGGCAATCAAAGTTTGTATACAGAAATGGAATTTTAAAAACTGATCTTGATGAAAAAACTTCTTCTAATATTTTTACTTATCTCAACGGGATTTGTTGCTCAAACGAGTTTGACTTATACTACACAGCCTGACGGTACAAATGGGGTTGACGCATTGGTTGATGGATTGAATTCAACAACGAATTACGGTACATCAACAGCATTCCGATCAGAGCGATTTCAGAGCGGAGCATCCTGGTATAACAAAAGGAGTTATCTGTATTTTGACCTGGATACAATTCCTGCTAACGCAGTCATTCTTAGCGCAAAATTATATCTCACTGGAGTTAACCATCAATATGCAAATTCCAATGCAAGTTACTTAAGAAGAGTAACAAGTTCGTGGAGTGAATCTACACTTGCATATACTCCCCAGCCTACTAATACTACAACAGACCAGATATCTATTGCTACAAACACCTCTGCAACCCAGGTAGACTCATTAGATGTAAAAACGCATGTTCAATATTTTGTTGATCAACCATTAATTAATTATGGCTGGGTTCTATTGTTGCAGGATGAGACTACCAACTCAGCCAGGGCAAAGGATTATGCCAGCAGCGATTACGCAACCAGCTCCAGCCGTCCAAGGTTAGTTGTCACTTATGAAATTCCGCCAACCATTTCCGGTTATGTAAGTCATTGTTCAGCTACAAATAATAATAACGGCGCAATTTATTTGACTATAACAGATGGCGTTTCGCCATTTACATATTCATGGAGTAATGGGGCAACAACAAAAGATGTTTCAGACTTAGCGCCAGGAGCGTATACTGTAACGGTTACCGACGCGAATAATGTAATTAGTAAAAAGTATTTTTTTGTTGGTTGCATAAATACGCCGGTTACGGTTTCTGTGCAGCCCGATACCTATGCCGGCATGGATGCAACCGCAATAGGTTTTGATACGCCAAAAAATGAAAATTACACGAACTATGAATCAGTAACAAATTTCTATGCTATCCGTTGGACAGCCGGAGGCTGGTTTCTGGGTCGAGCTTATATAAAATTTGATTTGTCTTCAATTGCAACTGATGGCCTTATTTCTTCGGCAACGCTAACAATGTATGGACTTGATCATAATCCACTGAGTAGATCTAATGCAAGTTACTTTAGAAGGGTTACCTCTGACTGGAAGAAATATAGTTTAACCGCATCAAATCAACCGTCGAATACATCAACAGACCAGATTAGTCTTGCGCAAAGCACAAGCAGTACACAGGATTACTCTCTGGATGTGCGAAGCCATATTCAAGACATGGTAGCAAATCCTTCAAATAACTTCGGTTGGCTTTTCAGGTTGCAGGATGAAACGCTTAATTCACAATACACTAAAATGACATTCGCAAGCAGCGATAATACAACAAGTACAAAGCGACCTAAACTTGAATTCACATTTATTATTCCAGCGCCTTCCTGCGTTTTGAAAAAGAAATTAGATGGAGGAGTTTATACTCTTAGTGGGACTCAGTTGCTTTTCAGGTTCGAAGACGAATATGCTAATGCCAGTCATAACCTGGATATTAAAATTTGGGACTCTACGCATACTGATGTTTACCCAACACTAATTGGTTACTCAACTGGTCTAACATCTTATTATGGTGATATGCGTTTCAAATTGGATCTGCTTACATCCAATTTATCACCTATCGCTTCCGGTGTTTATCTGATGGAAGTGACCAACGAAAAAAACGAAAAACAATATCTAAAATTTAAAGTTCAATAATATGATTTCAAAATTTTTCAAAATAGTAATTGTCGCCAATTTGATTATGGTTATTGGCCTGGGCTGCATGTATTTTATAAAGGAACAAAAAAGCAACGTTGCTTACGTTGAGATTGGCGCACTATATAAGGATTTTAAAATGACAAAAGAATTGGAGACGAAATTTAATAGTATGGCCAGTTCCCGAAAATCATTCCTCGATAGTCTCGAACTAGAACTTAGAGCATTAGCGCAGAATGTAAAGAAACAGGAAGAATTTAATCGCGTGAAAAATATTTACATAGTTCGCAAACAGCAATTTGAACAGGATAACGCCGCTGCCAACCAACAATACAACGAGCAGATCATGAATCAAATGAATCAATACCTGGTGGATTTTGGAAAAGAGAATGGATATGACTTCATTTTTGGAGCAAATGGAAGTGGCGGATTAATGTATGCAAACGAACAGACATTTAACGTAACGAATGATGTACTTGCTTATATAAATAAAAAATATGCTGGCAAAGTCAATTAATATTTTTTCCATACTGGTTATGGCTGTCCTGTTTTTCTCCTGCGAGAAAAAGCAGGAACACCTTTCTTCACGGCAGTATATCAGTTTTGTCGAAAAACGCGATAATGGATTTATAAAAGAGAAGAAGATTGGCAATTTAAAATTTGCATTGAGATATGAGCCAACAGATTACACCGCTTCTATCCATATAGAAAAAGGCAGTATAAAAAATCAACAGCAATTAGTGGAGTTTAGAAAAAAGCGTGAAGGATTAAATTGCTTTGTGCTGGAAGTGGAAAACATGAGGGCTGAGACGGATGTGCTTATGGAAGGAATTCATGATCAGGCAAGTTACCTGCAAAGGGTAAATTATTATTCATTTGATTTTGAACGAGACCTATATTTCGTGAGCGCGAACGATACATTAAGCTGCGCGCTTTTTCATTATGAAAACAGTTATGGGGGTACCCCAAAACTAAAATTTCTTGTGTCTTTTGATAGTAAAAATATTGATGAAGGAACATTTATAATAAATGATAGGATATTCAATATGGGTACTATAAAGTTTGATGTGGAAAAGGAAATACTGTCAAATAATCCTGTTTTAGATTTTTAAAAAACATTCATGAAGAAGAAAGCATTCATTAGAAAAACGAAAAAGGGAATCAGTCTTTCGCTGGCTCTGACAATTTTATTCCAGGTTGGATTTCCAACTTTCTCTCATGCGCTGACAAGTGGTCCACAGCAGGAAGAATATGGTTCTTTTGAACCCGCTGGAACTTCGGACCTGGTAGATCTGTATACAGGAGATTTTACTTATAACATACCCTTGCTTACAGTTCCAGGACCAAATGGCGGTTATCCAATTAATCTTGCATATCATTCCGGCGCACAAATGGAACAGGAAGCGAGCTGGGTTGGACTTGGTTGGACCTTGAATGCCGGTGCAATTAACCGTGGAATGAGAGGTTTACCTGATGATTATTGTGGTGATGGAGTTGTAAAAGAAACGAGTTTACGCAAAAACTGGATGGTTGATTTCACTGTTACCACATCAAACTATAGAGAATGGTGGGGAATTCCGGTTGGAGCAGCGAATAACCCAATCAACTTTCAATTCAGTCTTTATTATAATAATTACAAGGGAGTAGGATATAGAGTTTCACCTTCTTTCAGCTCCAGCCTTCAGAATTTTCCAATGAGCACAGGTGTTGGTCTTACCTTTGATTCACAAAATGGTGTAAGCATTGAACCGAGCCTGGGACTTCCTATTGCAGTA
>CBIHPU010000077.1:0-10263 GCA_966211935.1 uncultured bacterium
TACGCCAACAGTCTTTTCGAATACAGCCGCTTTATTACGCGGGAAGTGAAGGTTGGCGATCTTTGAATTGGAGGCAGAAATCCAAAACGCTTTCAGAGTATTACCACCACTGATACAATGGATAACATTAAAAAAGTGGAGCAGAGTGTAAGGATGATCAAGGCCGGTTGTGAACTTGTAAGAATAACGGCGCCATCAATTAACGAGGCTAAAAATCTTGAAACCATTAAGGCTGAATTGCGAAAGAGAGGATACTTAACGCCGATCTGCGCTGACATTCATTTTACTCCGAACGCCGCGGAACTTGCAGCAAGAATTGTTGAAAAGGTGCGCGTGAATCCGGGAAACTACGCAGATAAAAAGAAATTTGAACAGATTGATTACAGCAACGCCGGTTATGATGCAGAGCTGGAACGAATCAGAAAAAAGTTTACGCCGTTAATCAAGATTTGTAAAGAATACGGAACGGCCATGCGCATAGGCACCAATCATGGTTCACTTTCAGACAGGATCATGAGTCGCTATGGCGATACACCGCTGGGAATGGTTGAGTCAGCTCTTGAGTTTGTACGCATTTGCGAGGAAAACAATTACTACAATGTTGTGCTGAGTATGAAAGCGAGCAATCCCCAGGTGATGGTACAGGCTTACCGTTTGCTCGTGAATAAAATGATTGCGGAGGGAATGAATTATCCTTTGCATCTTGGCGTAACGGAAGCGGGTGAGGGAGAAGATGGAAGAATAAAATCGGCCGCCGGTATTGGAGCGTTGCTCGAGGATGGCCTCGGAGATACAGTTCGTGTTTCGCTGACTGAAGAGCCTGAGTACGAAATTCCGGTTGCAAAAGATCTGGTTGAGCGCTACGTTAACCGCGCTGAAAAAAGCAAAGTAATTAATAACATTCCTTCACCTGATAATTATTCACCATTTGAATACTCCCGCAGGAGTTCTTTTGACGTGTTGAATATCGGACGTTCAAATGTGCCGCGGGTGATTGCTGACCTGAGCGCTAAACAGGAAATTACTTTCGCTTCGCTTTATCCTTACGGCTATAATTATTCTGTTGCATCTGACAAGTGGAACCTGAGTGATCAGGCTGTAGATTACCTGTATGCCGGAGATAATGAAGTGAAGTTTGAAATTCCGGGAACGCTTGGAGTCATTTATAATTCGGAATCCTGGAAAAAAAGAAAAGAGCAAGAAAGAAGTTATCCTTTGTTTTGTGCGGATGAATTTTTCTCTTCGAAAGACAATCACCCGCAACTTAATTTTGTCGCGATCGATATTGATTCACTGAATCAAGGTTTTATTTCTTCGATTAAAAAATTCAAAAATGTTGTTTTAGTTGCTGATACGTTCAACGAGCACGCCATGCCTGAATTACGGGCAATGTTTTTATTGTTGAAGGAAAACAGTGTCGATTGTCCGGTTATTATAAAACGCAATTATGCTAATATAAGCGAACAGCAGTTTCAATTATTTTCATCGACAGATGTTGGAGCGCTGCTGATTGATGGATTTGGTGATGGTGTTTGGTTGAAGCAACATAATTGTGTTAACGCGCAGACTTTAAATTCCACCGTATTCGGAATTCTTCAGGCAACAAGAACACGTATTTCAAAAACAGAATATATTTCCTGTCCGAGTTGCGGACGCACGCTTTTTGATCTGCAGGAAACGACTGCCAGTATCCGAAAAGTTACTGATCATTTAAAAGGAGTAAAGATCGGCATCATGGGTTGCATAGTGAATGGTCCGGGAGAAATGGCTGACGCGGATTATGGTTATGTTGGAACAGGTGCCGGAAAGATCACACTTTATAAAGGCAGAGAAGTGGTAAGAAAAAATATTCCAAGTGAAGAAGCGGTTCAGCAGCTCATTGAGTTAATTAAAGAGGGCGGAGACTGGATAGATAAAGAATAGATTTTCTTTTTTAATCAGAAATTTTCCTGAGCTAAAAAATCAGAACTGGAAATAGATGAATGGTTGCATTTCCGCGCTCATCATTTGATAGAGGAAGAAGACAATCAGAATAATGCATGCGCCCATTGCCGGCAGTGGCATTTCCGAGAAACCCAGTCTATACTTTTGCTTATAATTTTCAGGGATCCAGTGTACGAGATAACCCAGAAGAATTACCAGCATAACGTATTTGTAACCCCACAGAACCTGGAAGAACAGATCGCCACCCATATGATTGGCCATTCTGTCAAAAAACATTTTTACGTTTTCCCATCCGCCGCCCTTCATGCTACCCACTCTGAACCAGATACGCGTAAATGAAATAAATGTGAGTGTGACAAACACCATGATAGCACGATAGAACCATTTTCGCGAAATGGAGGTAAAAGGATTTATTTTCTCCCAGAATTTATGAATGATCAAACCTACTCCGTTTAACCCCCCCCAGGTAATGAACATCCAGCTGCTTCCATGCCATAAGCCTCCCAGTAACATGGTGATCATTAAATTGATATTGGTATTAATACTTCGTTTTACCGCTGCAAAAAAATATCCAAGAACAAGTAAGATCAAAGCAAGAATAATAAAAGATATCAGAAGCGGCAGCCACAACTCCCCCGCAAGGAGACAAACTATTCCGCACATCACCGCAATTACAATATAAGATCCAACAGTTCCTTCACGGTTTCCTCCGAGCGGAATGTACAGGTAATCTTTTAACCAGCTGCTTAAGGAAATATGCCAGCGTTTCCAGAATTCGCTCGTGCTCTCTGCTTTGTAGGGCGAGAGGAAATTTGTTTTTAACCGGAATCCCAACAGTAATGCAACACCAATCGCAATGTCAGTGTACCCCGAGAAATCCGCATAAACCTGAAAGGAGTAAGCGAAAACAGCAAGTATGCATTCTACTCCGGAATACAATTGAGTGCTGTCAAAAACACGGTCAATGAAATTCACTGCAACATAATCTCCCAGGATTTTTTTTCCAAAGCCGTTCATGATCCAGAATGTGGCCATGCCAAATTCCTGCCTGGTAAGAGAATAGGGTTGGTAGATCTGGTGAATGAATTCTTTGGCTTTTACAATGGGACCTGCAACGAGGTGAGGGAAGAAGCAGACAAAAAAACCGTAATCAAAAATATTTCTCACTGGTTGAACTTTCCCGCGATACATATCGACTATGTAAGAGATGCTCTGGAACGTAAAAAATGAGATTCCCGCCGGCATCAGCAGTTTGGAAAGATCGAATTGCGTTCCGAAAAATGAATTGCTGAACTGAGCGAAGTGATTGAAGAACGGATATTGCGTGTTCATCACTTCATTGTAGCTTTCCGTGAAGAAGTACGCGTATTTAAAATAACTGAGAAGAAATAAGTTAAAAATAAGACTGATGGTGACGAACAGTTTCTTCTTCCAGGTCTTTTCTGATTTGAAAATAAGATGTCCCCATAAATAATCGGAGCAAATAGTAAAAATCAGCAGAACGAGAAAAACGCCGCTTGTTTTGTAATAAAAGAAAAAGCTTACTGCAAGCAGAAAAATTGTGCGCGCAACATTGTATCGATAAATAATGCTGTAAACCAACAACACTACCGCGAAGAATCCCCAGAAATAAAGTGTGGTAAAAAGAATGGGTTCTCCTTCTGTAAAAAGGAACCAGCTTTTCAGCAATGTTATGATCTGATCAGGTAACAGTTTACTTTTTCTTTAGTGAAGAGTTGAAATTGTAAGATTGCAAAAAAGCACCCGCCATTAAATTCCCCATTAAGTGATAACCGCCGGTGCTAAAGTGAACCTTGTCTCTTGATGCGAGACCGGCTTTTACCCAGAAAGGCATGCTTTTATATCCTCCCATCAGCAAAAACATATCCCAGTATGCGCTGTTATTTTTTTTCGAAAGTTCGAGAATGGCTTCGTGCGCAACCAGGGCTTTCCTGTTTGGTGTTTTTCTCCTGATATAATTGTCAGTCACCGTTGTAAACAAAATGGCGCAACCGGGCGATGCGCGCTTCACCCTTGCACACAATGTATCGTAATTGGCCATAAAATCTTTTTTATTGAAATTCGGTCCCTGGCTGTCATTCACTCCAATTGAAAATATTACAAGATCTGGTTTGATTGTTCTGAGTTGTAACACAAATAACTCCGCGTCTATATAACTTTTTGTCGATGCTCCGTTAAAGCCCATGTCTGCATAATAAAATCCTGGCTCTTTGGTTTCAAGGCTGAATCCATACAAAGTGAACTCTGTAGTGTTTAGCGTATCAAGTTTCTCCATTAAGAAACTTACGCTGTCTACAGGTTCTGTAAATTCAAACAAGGTATACCCTTCCTGTTTTACCGGTGTCTGTTTGTATTTCAACCCGGAATTCACATCAATATAAAAATGATAAGCTGTGTTGAAGTTGTGATAAACTTTGAGCGAAGTAAAATATTTGTGGTGGAAATTTTCCTGCAGAGCAATCGCGAAATCATTGGTGCGGGAATTTGTGTTAACTGTAATTCCATTCATCCCGAACACAGAACAATTTTCTTTTCCAATAGCGGAGCGACAACGTTTCCAGTCGCCTGTTGAATAGGTTTTATAGAATGGTGGAGTGTTTGCTTTGCCCAATTTGTAAGGAAAAGCCCAAACTCCTCCGCCTTCAAATTTGGTAATGGTGTTCTGCAGATGATCCTGAAAAACTTCATCCCAGTGTCCGGCCTGCACGTGACTTCCTCCATAATGAACAACTGTTACGCGCTCCCGTTTATTCATTTGCAATTCATCTATTTTTTTAAAGAACTCCATCATCTCTGTGCTGTCGCCCGGATAAACAATTTTATTATGCTCCATTTTTACAAAAGCGGGAACCTCCGGAATGTTTTGCGCGAAGAGAGTTGTCATCAACACACTAAAAACAAAAAACAAAATCAATTTCTTTTTAAACTTCATTTTAATCTCCTTTTCTCTACCTGATATTTATATCTTATTTCACTACACTGTTCTGAATATAATTCTCATATTCCTTATACAACGCGCCGTACAGCAAGGTTGCAATTTTTCTTGCGCCCGCGGGAGCAAAGTGTATATAGTCAGTAGCGGCAATATCTAACTTCACCCATTCCACCATGCTGTTTTTTCCGCCCATTACTTCGTACATATCCCAGAACGCGCAGTCAGTGTCAAAGGCTGTTCTGCGGATTGCGTCACGCAGATTTTCCAGCTGAGGATGTGTTACATAATCTGTGCCCACTTTTACACTCATATCAGCGGGACCAATAACAAGTATGCTCGCATCCGGAGCAATTCGTTTCAGTGTGTTTATTTGTCCTTTGAGATATTTTCCGAAGTTAATTGCCATAGTGGAGTCTTTCATGTACGGTAAGGCGTTTCCTCCAAATTGAAGAATTATCAGTTTTGTGTTAAGGTATTCGAAAAACTGTTGAAGATGTGTCTGACTCATTTGATTGAAAAATGTTCCTGAACTTCCACGCAAACCGAAATTGTCAACCATAACTCCTTTTTCGCCTTCAAGCGAAAAGCCGTAAATATCAGGACTGTCCTGCCCGCTGAATTTTACTTCCCAGGGAGCGCCGGACGCGTTCAGGTTCCAGGTTTTTATATTGAAATATCCGCCAATATTAAGTGAATCGGTGTCTGTAAGATTTCCGTTCTCATAAAATTCAACTTTGGTTTTAGCATTCCCTCCTCCATAAAACATTTTTACTTTGTTGTAAGATGCAAGTCGCGCGCCACCATTTTTGTTGTTTGAGATCTTTACAAACGCGTCAGCAATGCGTGAGCTGTCTGTAACTGTCCTGTAAGGAAGAAATCTGCAGAAGCTAGCCATCACACCAAAATTTCCGTGTTTAACGCGCTTGTCTTTTCCGATGAAAACATTGTATCTGTCAAAATTATCGCTCCACTTCTGACGGATGGCAACACTTTGGGCCACAGGAGCTGCAGAAATAAAACCGGGGCCCTCGCCACCAAACTGATTCTGCAATTTCATTCTCAGGTAATCGGAAATACGATCTCCTTCTATCTGCGAGTCTCCATAATGAAGTATGCGCACCGATTTCTTTTCCTGATCTATAAGCCGCAACGATTTAAAGAATTTGTCAAGCGCGCCTTTTTTTCCGTCGCGGAACTGTATTGTAGTGATCAGATCATGCACAGCGGGATCAATCTTAACCACGTTTAAGGTTTCAGCTACAACGCTGTCTTTTGTTACAATCAGGGGTTTTTTCTTTTTTGCGGCATTGATGCTGTCAATCTTTTCCTGTTCTTCCGCCAGCTTAAGAATATTTGAAATATCTTTCTGCTTGTCTTTATTTACGTCTTTAATTTCAGTCAGCTTTTCAAGTTGCGGAAAATTAAAAGTCAGTTCCTTGTTTAGGTTGATCCCTTTCTCCGGATAAAAATAACTGATAAGCGCCAGCACAGAGAAAATGCATATCAAAAAAAGCAAAGTATGGACCGGACGAAAATTTTTCATTTACAGACGGTAATATTAAAGAATGTGTTTTTTTAAAAACTCCCGCGCGGTGAACAATTATGCACAACAGCTTTTTTATAAGTCGGGATATCCGGAGGATACAGAGCTCAACGCCCTTCCGGATCTTTATTTTCCAGTTCGGACTTCAGGGATAGCAGAAATGTTTTAAGCCGGTTAAGCGTATCGATTGTTTCTGCGGTTTTATTGATCCCGGAATAGTCTGCCCTGAGTTTTTCTTTCGCTCCCTGCAACGTAAATCCTTTTTCTTTTACAAGATGGTAAATTATCCGGATATTATCAATATCCTTCCTTGTAAAAAGCCTGTTGCCTTTTTTATTTTTATGTGGCTTCAGGATCTCGAATTCCTTTTCCCAAAAACGAATTAAGGAGGCATTGACCTTAAACAGATCGGCCACTTCGCTGATGGTAAAATAGATTTTTTCTGAATTCGCGTCCTGCACGGTTCAAAGTTAGGCCGCTCTTTGGTTTATATAAAAACAAAATCCGCGATTTATTAAGAACCGCGGATAAGTTTTAAACAAGATTCTTATTCCACTATCAATTTTCCTGTGCCTGCGGAAACATTATCGCTCACGCGGATATAATACATTCCACTCGCCAAACCACTCACATCAAGAATGAATTTTGTTTTATCCGTAACAACTTCCGACAAAACCTTTTTTCCAGACAAGTCATAAACATCGAGGTTCCAGTTGCCTTTTGACTTTTTGTTTTCAATTACAGTATTACCGGAGGCAGGATTAGGATAGCAGGAAACAAAAATATTTTCTTTCGCTTTTTCATTGATGCCTACCGGGCTGCCATTCGCGTACAAATGATAAGCGTACGCGTCCAGATCGCCGGTTCGTTTATCCTGAAAAGAAAAAATAGAACCGCCATTTCCGTCAGATACATTCTTTGGACTTACTTGTCCACCGGTTGCAATACCAACGTCAACAGGAGTGGATCCCCAGACTTTATTGCCTGCAGCGTCTATTCGTTGAGCATACACGTTCCAATTTCCACTTGTGGAGTCCTGCCAGGTAGCAATAACTCCACCTGCGCCATCTTCACATAAGTTTGGATTTATTCCGTTTCCAATCTGAATTCCATTGGTTGCCCATTGTACTGCTCCGCTTGGGTCAACACGTTGCATATAGACCTGTGAAAAAGTACCTCCCCTGTCATCTTTCCAGGCAACTATTGCTCCGTTTATTCCGCCCTTGGTGCAAATTTCAACCGCGCTCTGAGATGATAAAGTAAGATTGCACATTGAAACACCTGTTGAAGCCCATTGCAGCGCGCCAGCCGAATTTATTCGTTGTGCATAGACATCATAATCATTACCGTTACGGTTATCCTGCCACGCGATGATCGCTCCTCCTGATCCGTCCGGATCAAGTTTTGGATTTGACTGATTAAATGGAGAGGCACATACTAAAACTCCTGTTGCAGTCCATTGTAACGCTCCCGCGGAATTCACACGCTGCGCGTATACATCATAGTCACCGTATCGTTTATCCATCCACGTAATTATGCAACCTCCATTACCGTCAGTCTCAACACGTGGATTGATTTGTTTGTCCATGCTTGTGCAAATTGCAAGTCCGTTAGCAGGCCATAGCTGATTTCCACTCGAATCAATATGCTGCGCATACACATCAAATACACCTGCAATAGAATCTTTCCAAACTACATAAATTCCGTTTTGTCCGTCAGAAACAGTTTTCGGGTCAGCCTGGTCCAACGCTTTAACACAAACATTAACTCCGTTTGCTGTCCATTTAACCACTCCGTTTGAGTCTATTCGCTGCGCGTAAATATCAAGTCCGTTTGCAGTTGTGCGCGCGTCCTGCCAACAGATGATTGCCCCACCGTCAGAAGTTTCGGTAATAGAAACATTTCGCTGGTCGTAAATATTATTGCATATAACAACTCCGTTGTTTGTCCATTTATTAATTCCTTCAAAGCTTATTCGCTGAGCATAGATATCTCCCAGCGTTCCGTTCGCGCGGAAATCTTCCCAGGCCATTATAGCTCCTCCCTTGCCATCTTTTACAATGCGGATTTCCTGCTGATCAAAAACTGCATTTGAAATAAGATTGTTCTGAGAAGGGTCAGTGCTCCATTGCGACCATTGAGCCGAAGCAGCTATAGCAAGGAGTGAAAATGAAAATGCCAGGTAATTTTTAATTCTCATAATATGTTTAAATTAACATGTTAAGAGTCAAATTTACAATTTTAATAATATGTTTATAATGATTTCGGGGCGGGTTCATTTTGACAAGTATTATCTGGCAGTGTCCGTTTGAAAATTATTTGGCTTTGACCATGTGTTTAAATGGGATAAACCATACAAAACCAACATAAGTGTGTTAACATTATTCTACATTAAAAATATTCCGCAAGCTGCTGTCCGTTAATTTTACAGGGATTTATTGATATGTCAGACAAAGCAGCCAGGTTAAAACTTCAGACATCTTCGGTTACCGTAGTTATCAGTCTCGCGTTAGTATTGTTCATGCTGGGACTAGCCGGCTGGGTAATGCTGAACTTTCGTAACCTCACTAATACACTGAAGGAAGAATTCGGTTTCCAGGTGATACTTAACGAAAAGTCGTCAGACGCAAACATACAGCGATTAAGAAAGGAACTGGATGCGGCGCCGTTTGTGAAAGAAGCAGAGTATAAATCCATTGATGTAGCTGCCGAAGAATTAAAAAAAGAATTAGGTGAAGATTTCGTTCAGTTTTTAGGAGAGAATCCACTGGAGCCGAAGATCAATGTAAAATTGAATTCTGCTTATGTCAATAACGACAGCCTGGAATGGATCAAAACTGAGATACAGGGAATGGCAGGTGGAAGAACAGTGAAGGAAATAAATTATCACAAGGTACTTTTCGAGGAAATTGACAAAAACAGTCGCGATATTGGGTTGATGCTCCTGGTTATTTCATCTCTTTTACTCGTTGTCGCAGTCGGTCTGATCAACAATACTATTCGGCTTTCCATTTATTCAAAACGATTTCTATTGCGGACGATGTACCTGGTAGGAGCAACCCAATCATTTATCAGGAGGCCCTTTATTTTGAAAGGAATCCGCCAGGGAGTTGTAGCCGGTATTGTAGCATGTCTGCTAATGGGCGGATTGATCTTTATTATTGTAAAACTCTTCCCGGTGATGCTGGCAAACCAGAATCCAAATCAGCTTTTGTTGTTAATGGCAGGAATAATTCTGCTGGGCGTTATTATTTCATCTGTTAGCGCGGCAATTTCAGTGAGTCGTTACCTTCGTTTAAAAGCTGAGGACCTGCATTTCTGATTTTTTCGTTAATACGGGCTCAATTAACAATAATTTTCATACTTCCACGTTCAATAACTATATTTGTACTCTAGCCAAAAGCTCCATGAATAAAGAAGTTAAAACAAGCAATGGTATTTATTTCGACAGAATCAATTATATCTGCCTTATCTCAGGTATTTTATTAATTGCTCTCGGCTACATTTTAATGATAGGCGGAGGAAGCAAGGATCCAAATGTTTTTAACCCGGAAATTTTCAGCGCTCAGCGTCTTACTGTTGCACCTGTTACTTGTCTACTGGGCTTCGGACTCATTATTTATGCTATAATGCGCCGACCTAAAGTTGAGGTAAAAGCCGAATAAGATTCTCATATGACAATTTTCGAGGCCATTATCCTGGCCATAATTGAAGGGCTCACAGAATTTCTTCCTGTATCATCAACCGGTCACATCGTAATCGGTTCCGCTTTTATGAAACTGGAATCGACTCCGTTTTTAAAATTATATACGGTAGCTAT
>CBIHPU010000078.1:0-10249 GCA_966211935.1 uncultured bacterium
TTAGAGTTAGAACATGTCAGCGGTGTGGCACTTATAGAAACATTTAGTTGATTGGGTTCAGTAAGTGTGAAAACAAAAGTATCCTGACATGCGACGCCATCAACCGCAACAACTGTGTAAGTGCCTGCAGGCATACCCGTTCGCGGAAATGAACAAGTTGCACAGTCTGCCCAAACGGCTGTTATGGTTCCTGTTCCTCCCGATGCTGTAACGTCTGCTGTACCGTTACTTAACCCATTACAGGTTGGATTCGTAGTATTAAGTGTAAATGTGATGGGCGGTGGTTCAGTTACGCTTACGCTGTTCGAGGACTGACACCCGTTTGCATCTGTGATTGTAACAACATAGGTTCCCGCGCAAACATTTGTTGGATTCTGCCCAGACAAAGGCGGGCTCCATGAGAATGTATATCCGGGCGTTCCGCCTCCAACTGATGTCGTTATATCTCCGTTACAGGTTCCTGCGCAGGTTGCATAGTTTGAAGTTACTGTTGACGTTATAGGTGGTGGTTCTGTTACAGTAAACGAAATTGTATCATCGCAACCATTGGCGTCAATCGCTACAAGTGAGTAAGTTCCTGAGCTAAGTCCTGTAACAGGATTATTGCATCCTAACGAAGTGGAAGCAGAATTGTACCAGCAAAAAGTAAATCCATTTACCCCGCCGGTGGCCGCTCCCACAGACGAGCCGTCAGCACCTCCGGGGCAACTTACATCGGTAACGGTATTGGTAGCTACAACAATACTGGGAGCTGTAATATTAAACACACTTGTCTTTACGCAATTGTTAGAATCAGTTATTGAAACGGTGTAACTCTCTCCCGGACACAAACCGGTGGCAGTTGAGTTATCCAGTCCGGAACTGGAAGCAGTTCCTATTGGCGCCCAGGTAAACGTATATGGTGGCACTCCACCCACAACCGTATTAACAGTGGCTGTTCCATTACACACGTCCCCGCAGAGGGGGTTGACCTGCGAAAAGGCAAACGTTATATTGGGCGGTTGAGTAATTGTTCCGGTAAAACTTCCGGGACATCCCTTGCTGTCAGTAATAGATGCCGAATATGTTCCTATGGGCAAACCCGAAACTGTGTTCCCGGTCTGACCCAAGGGAGGATTCCACACATATGAATATCCACCATTGCCACCGAATGGGTTTAAGGTAATGGAGCCGGTACTGCTACCGAAGCAATCGACATTGGTGATCGTGTCATTCGGACTTATCGGAGCGGGCTCATTTATCACAAATGTTTGTGTCGTCACACATCCGATACTGTTCGTTACAGTGAGTGTATACGTCCCTGCGCATAGAAAATATGCTGTGTCACGATTTAAAACACCGCAATGAGGAAATCCTGAAGGAACGTTTGCAACAGGACCAGTATAATTCACGCAAAACGGAGGATAAGATCCGGAAATCTGAATCATGGACTTTCCATCGCAGGTATCATTGCATTTTGTATTTACTAATTGTTTAATAACAATAGGAGGAGTTGGACAGGTAACTGACACCTGGCTGATGTCAACACTTTGCATGGCTGAATCATAAAATACAACAGCGTAAGAAAGTGAACTGCAACACAAACTATCTTCGTTATATGGCGAATTAGTAATATTGGATACAACTAACGGCAATGGGTTTCCAAAACCGTCATACCATTCAGCGGTGTAAGGTCCCGCTGTACATCCGGAAAACGCAATAGCTGCAAGGCCTGAACAATTGTTGGAACAGGTTGTAAAAGTGGCAACAATGTTATCCGCAAAGTCGCAGGCCATGGCAACGTTGTTCACCTTTAAATTCTGCGTGGGAAGATTTGCCGGAACTTTAAAATTCGAAGGCACAGTTGTTGGCGCCTGTATCCATCCACGTGTTACATCTAAAATGGTCTGTGATTTAATTTCAAGATAATCATAGGCCCTGATCAATCCATTATTTAATTTTATTTCTCCACCGTTAGAAATAAATTCACGGCACTTGATTCCCCCGCTGTTTATAATAATTGTTCCTCCGTTCTGAACAAGCTTCAATCCATTTCTTCCGAATAAAAAATCAGGTTTCCACGAGCCTGTACCGTTAAAAGTTACTTCGCAATCTAATTGTGTCCCGTGCATGCGGATCACATTATCCATCAATAATGAATTGAATTCAAGCTTACCTGTGAAAACAAATTTGGTGACTGTACTCGTTACAAAACTTCCTGAAATTTTTAATGTAACTCCTGTGGCATTGGAGAATTCGAAAGGAAAATAATTATCGAGTACTGTGAAATCGCGACAAGACGCGTCTGAATTGAAGAATATTTTTGTTTCGGTTCCTTCTGCCGAACTCGCATCAAAATAAACATTATCGTTAATTCCCGGCACAACGCCGGCGGAACTTCCACCTGAAGTTGTTGCCCAATGTTGCGGATCATTAAAATTACCGGAACCGCCAATCCAGAATAAATCATTTCCACTTAAAATGGAGCAACTGGCGAACAGAACAATAATTATGGGTAATAGTCGTCTCAAGCCAAAGCCTATTAGCATAAAGGTTAATACAAGAATTTACGAAGTTATACCCGAGGTGGTACAATTAATTACTCTTAAAGTTAAGGTTTTAAACTATATATTGTTCATTTGTAAATCGATTTCAGACCAAGTAGCTTTTTTGTCCGATCACAATAATAACTTTATACGCTTTTTAACCTACACAATTAGATTGAAAACACGAAATGGTTACGTTTTGAAAAACGCATTTATCAAATAATAAATTTCAATGAAAGAAGAAGAAAACCCCTGGAAAACGCTGGATGCAGAAACTGTTTATGAGTCCCAGTGGATCAAAGTGACAAAGAGCAATGTAATAAATCCCGCCGGCAATCCGGCCATTTATAGCTGGGTACATTTTAAAAATCTCGCTATTGGAGTTTTTCCACTTGATGAGCAAAAAAATACATGGTTGGTTGGGCAATTCCGCTATGCTTTAAACGAATATAGCTGGGAAATTCCAGAAGGTGGTGGTCCGCATGACATCGAGCCGGTCAAGTCTGCAGAGCGGGAACTGCTCGAAGAAACAGGAATTGAGGCTAAAAATTTTAATGAACTTTTCCGCATGCACCTCAGCAATTCGGTTTCAGATGAACTGGCCATTGTATACCTGGCAACAGGTTTGAGTTTCAATAAACCGCAGCCTGAAGAATCTGAAGTGCTGCAGGTAAAAAAACTAAGTCTTGATGAGGCATTTAAATGGGTGTTAAGCGGTAAAATCACAGACGCTATTTCCGTAGCTACCATTCTGCGCGTAAAATGGATGGATGATCAGGGCGAACTGGATAAATTCCTTAAACACACCAGCTGATTCAGCAGGCTTTTTTATAGTAACTTTGTAACTTACAAGCAATGAAAAACTACGTAGAAAATTTTCCGACGCAATTGGAAGAGGCCCTGGCAATTGCAGTTAAAGCTGATCTGAGTAAAATTCATAAGGCACATATCAGGCAGGTATTGATAACCGGCCTTGGAGGTTCCGGGATTGGCGGGACCATCGTTTCCGAGCTGGTGGCCGATACTTGTCCTGTACCTGTACTTGTAAATAAAGATTATTCACTCCCCGCATACGTGAACGAAAATACTTTGGTTATTGCATGTTCTTATTCGGGAAACACCGAAGAAACTGTTTCAGTTCTCAATGCAGCGATTCAGAGAAAGGCACAGATCATTTGCATAAGCAGCGGAGGCATGATCAGTGAAACGGCAAAGAAGCATAACTTTTCACTCATCAGTATACCTGGAGGTCATCCGCCACGCGCAAGCTTCGGATATCCATTAATTCAATTGCTCAACATTTTCAATCACCTGACATTCGCGGCCGCCAATTTCAACAAGAATGTTACTGAAACAATCTCAAATCTGAAAAGTCAGAAAGATGAGATTATTTCAGAAGCACAGTCAATAGCGACAAAACTTCTTGGAAAAATTCCGGTTATCTACTCCATTTCCGGTATGGAAGGCGTTGCTGTTCGATTCAGGCAACAGATTAATGAAAATGCAAAAATGCTTTGCTGGCACCACGTGATTCCGGAAATGAATCACAATGAATTAGTGGGCTGGGTTGAGAAACACGAGAATATTTCAGTCGTTACGTTACGTACATCATATGATAACGCGCGCAGCGTAAAACGCATGCAGATCTGCAAAGACATCATCGCTCCACTTGTAAGTTCATGGATCGAGATTACCGCCAAAGGAAATTCAAGAACTGAACAGGCGTTCTACATTGTTCACCTTACAGATTGGGTGAGTTGTTTTCTCGCGGATATGAAAAAAGTTGATCCGGTAGAAGTAAAAGTGATAGACCGATTAAAGGCGGAACTTTCAAAGTTCTGATGAAATAAATGGAAAGAGTGCTATTCAAAGATCTCGGGCTGATGGATTATAAACAGTGCTGGGATTTACAGGAGAAGATTTTTGAATCAGTTGTGGCGACGAAAGTGAAAAACCGCGATCTTCCTGCATCACAACACGAAGCTGCGCAACATCATTTATTGTTCGTTGAACATCCGCACGTGTACACGCTCGGCAAAAGCGGAAACGAAGAGCATCTGCTACTCAATAACAATCAACTTGAAGAAAAAAAGGCCACCTATTACAAAATAAACCGCGGCGGTGATATTACGTATCACGGACCCGGACAAATTGTTGGTTATCCTATCCTGGATCTTGATCATTTCTTCACCGACATTCACAAGTATTTAAGATTATTGGAAGAGACAATTATCCTGACTTTAAATGAATACGGAATAATTGCCGGCAGAAGCCGGGGAGAAACTGGAGTGTGGCTTGACGCAGACAATCCAAAACTTGCACGAAAAATATGTGCAATGGGTGTAAGGTGCAGCCGTTGGGTTACCATGCACGGATTCGCGCTGAATGTGAATTGCGATTTAAATTATTTTGGCAATATAATTCCATGCGGAATACGCGATAAATCTGTAACTTCAATCAAACAGGAACTCGGAAGAGAAATTCCACTTGAAGAAGTAAAAGAAAAATTAAAAAAACATATTTCGGCTCTCTTTAACTGCGAGCTGATCCAATCACACGGCAATCCGGCCGGGCTGTTATGAGAAAAGATATAAAGTTTGAAGAGGTAAAGGACATCGCGGTTACTGTTGTAAAGGATTTTGACGGTGTTTCCTACCAGTGGAACGTTTATCTTCTGAACTTAAAAAATATTCCACTTAAAAATGTAATCATCAGTTCGCGTGGTTACGGCACCGAAACCAAAAGCGGAGTAAAAACAAGCACGCTTCGTTTCTTTTTTGAAGAGATTCCATCCATGGATTATGTGCTGGTCGAGCCAATAATGGAAAATGTTTTTTCACTCAACAACGAATATTGGGTGAGCTTTTATATTGGCGAAGAAATCCAGGATAAACAATTTATTTTCCTTCCGGACAGCATTATCGAGGAAAATTTCGTCAGCATTCCGCTGATGAATACTAAAGGTGTAATGATCAAATAGTTTTTTACAAATCTCAGTTCCATTCAAACATTTATATTTGTTGCTGATTATTTATGGAGCAACAAGCAAGAATCGGAGTAATTGGCGGAGGAAGCTGGGCAACAGCGCTGGTTAAGATTTTATCTAACAACCTGTCGGGCGTTAACTGGTGGCTGAGAAAAAAAGAAGACATTGAATATCTCCGCAAATTCGCGCATAATCCACGGTACCTGAGTTCGGTTGAATTTGACAATCAACAAATCAATCTCTTTGATGACCTGAATGCCATAATTAATCAAAGCGATATTCTGATCCTCGCGGTGCCTTCTGCATTTTGCCATTCGGTAATGCAAAACATCACTCCCGATCAACTTAAAGGAAAACTTATTTTCTCTGCGATAAAAGGAATAATTCCCGAGTACAATCTCATCGTGGGGGAATACCTCAATTCAGTATTTTCAGTTCCCCTCGAAAATATTGGCGTAGTTACGGGTCCCTGCCACGCCGAAGAGGTGGCGATGGAAAAACTCTCCTACCTCACTTTAGCGTGCAGCGAAATTTCAAACGCGGAACAACTGGCTGTTTACATGCGCTGCCGATACATTAAAGTTACTGCAAGTGATGACATTTATGGAACAGAATACAGCGCGGTGTTGAAAAATGTTATTGCTGTAGCGGGGGGAATTTGTCATGGCTTAGGTTACGGCGATAATTTTCTTGCAGTTCTTGTTTCCAACGCGATCCAGGAAATTGAACGTTTTGTAAATGCCGTGCATCCCATTTCCCGCGATATTAAAGCTTCCGCTTATCTTGGCGATCTTCTTGTTACCGCATATTCTCAATTCTCCCGCAATCGGATGTTCGGAACCATGATCGGAAAAGGCTACTCTGTAAAAATGGCGCAACTGGAAATGAATATGGTTGCTGAAGGATATTACGCGGTAAAATGCGTACACGAGATCAATAAAAAATTAAAAGTGGAAATGCCGATCACGGAAGCGGTCTATAATATAGTTTACGAAAAGATCTCGCCTGCAATTGAAATAAAATTGCTCTGCGAGAAGCTGAGCTGAAACGGAATTTTATTTTTTCGAGATCACAAACACATCTTCATCCGCCTTCTTCATCAAATGCACTTCGCGTGCAAAAGTTTCAAGCGCTTCCGGATCTGTCTGTAAACTATTGATCATTGTCTTGTTTTTCTCAATATCCTCTTTGTAATAGTCTCTTTCAGCTTTCAGCTTCTGCACATTATTGTACAGATCAAGCTGTGTAAAAAGATCATTGCGGTCAAAGAAGGTTAACCACACTCCCACTGCAACCAGCGTTACCAGGTATTTGTTAAATATGACTTTTAAATATTTTTTTGCTTTCATTCGATAAATTGCGGCACGGTGTTGGAATGCAAAAACTAAATTTGTTTTAGCAAAGTTAGTGATCATTATTACCTTACTTACCCATGAAATCAATGTTTATTAAAAGGTGGTTGTTGAAACTGCCTGTTTTTCTTGTTATTCTTCTTTGTCTATCCTTCAATAACGACAATTTTAAAAAAGCGCAGCTTAAATACAGCAAAGTCAAAACTGCTTATACCGAAAAATGGGATTCCCTTAAGAAGCTGCTGACTGAAAAAAAGATCAACCCCGATAAATTCGAAATCTATCTTCGCGCTTTTAAATACGACAAGAAATTGGAACTTTGGGCGCGCAATCTCAGTAAAGACTTACAGTATACTCACATCAAAACATATGATATCTGCGCATTGTCCGGTGAACTCGGTCCTAAAAGAAAAGAAGGCGACGGCCAAATACCAGAAGGATTTTATGAAATTGATCTGTTGAATCCAAATAGCGCGTATTACCTGAGCATGCGCGTTAACTATCCGAATTATTCTGACAGGATGCTCAGCGACAAAAGAAGTCCGGGTGGCGCAATTATGGTGCACGGAAACTGTGTAACCATCGGTTGCATTCCAATAACGGATGAATTTATCAAAGAAGTTTACGTGCTTGCTGTGGAAACAAAAAACGATGGATTTAAAATACCAATCGACATTTACCCCTGCTACTTCAATGAGAACAATCTACTCATGCTGAAAAGCAATTATAGCACCGAGCTGAATTCATTTTGGGAAAGTCTGAGAGAAGGCTATAATTATTTTGAAAAGAAAAAGTACACGCCGGTTATTACAACCGATAAAAAGGGCAAGTATATTGTAAAGGACTAAATTCCTGCCAATAATTTCTATCTTCGCTTTAACCGCGTTCAACAGCGCGCATTCTTATGATAAACGAAGAACATTTTGTAAAGGTAGGTGGCACATTTCTTACCGGCATCCCTGAACTGAAAACAAAAATGCAGGACATCCGCGCTTTTCTTTTTGATTGGGATGGAGTATTCAATGATTCACGTAAAACCGGCAAAGGAGAAAGTTATTTTACTGAAGTAGACAGCATGGGATTAAATATGCTTCGCTTCAGTAATTATCTGTTACGAAACAAGCAACTTTCCGTTATGGCCGTTATGAGCGGAGAAGATAATAAAGCTGCGGAAATATTTCTGAAACGCGAACATTTTGACAGCTGTTATTTCAAAGCGAAAGACAAAAAATTCGCATTGGACCATTTTATGGAAAAGTTTGGATTAGAAGTAAATGAAATTGCGTTTGTGTTTGATGATATACTTGATCTTTCAGTAGCAAAACTCGCCGGCGTTCGCATTTGCGTAAACAGAAAAGCAAATCCGCTTTTTCTTGAATATGTGAGGAAGAACAAACTTGCAGATTACATTACTGCAACTGAATGCGGCAATTTTGCTCTGCGCGAAGCATGCGAACTTATGACGGGATTGAATGATAACTACGATCACGTGCTGCAGGAACGAATTGCCTATTCTGAAGAATACCTTGAATATCTTGATGCAAGGGAGAAAAGAAAAACCTCTTTTTATTCCGCAAAAGACAATAAAATAACGCATCTGAAATAATTTATTAAATGAGAAAATTCGTCTTTCTGTTATTGACCCTTCCGTTTTTTTGTTCTGCCCAGATTGCCAACATGGACGTCGCGTTTGCAGAATTTGAATACGATCCGGGCACGTGCAACGGATTCCGTTATGCAACCGGTTCCCTGATTTTTGTTCCCGCCAATGCCTTTGTTGCAGAAGACGGCAGCGCATGCAAGAGTAAGATTATCATCCGTTACCGTGAGCTGCACACAAAAATGGACATGCTGGTTTCCGGCGTTAACATGTTACTTCAGCGCAATGGAAAAACGCGCATGCTTGAAAGCGCCGGAATGTTTGAGATAAGCGCGAGCTGCAACGGCAAACCAATGAAACTTGCCACAGGAAAATATATACAGGTACGATTGTTTTGCATGCGCGATATTGGAAAAATTGAATCATTCATATACGATAAGGAAAAAAGATATTGGCTGGACGCAGGATTGCCAATCTATGATTTTACTTTCAGGGAAAACGACAATAACGCTAACAATTCAAATCTGTGGGGCAGCGGCGCGGTGAACGCTGACACTATTGCGCTTAATCCTGAAATAGAAAATTATAACGGCGTAGCTATTGTGAATAGTATAAGAGGCAAACTTCCGGAAGGATATTTTAAAGGCATGAACATCAACAAGCTTGGAATGTATAATTATGACGCTGTTATCAAAGATGAGAAAGCGGTAAACTTTACGCCGCGTTTTGTTGTGAATACCGGGGAGGCAATGAATTATCCTGTTTATGTCGCTTATGGAAAAATGAATTCGCTCATCTATTATAACGAAGACGATTTTGCAGAAAGATTTGTGTTGCTGCCTCAAAAAGGTATACGCATTTTTACCGTTATGAAGGATGGTTCTGTTGCCATTGCCAACCAGGATTTCATGGAAAAGCTGAACATTGGCAACCTGAAGGGAAAACAATTTACGATTACATTGGAGAAACAACCTGTAATACCAAAAAACAAAACTGCTCTTGCAGAAGCAACCAGGTTAAAATAATTATACAGACAAACATGAAAAAAATTATACTGCCCATTCTGTTTCTTCTTTTTGTTTTCAGTCTTCACTCACAAAAAACGCGGGACATGTGGAGAAACTTTGAAGTTTTCAGAATCACGCTGAAAGAAAAAGTGAATCTTCCTATCCGTAAAATGCCGGTTGAACTTATCAGGGCTTATTGTGAAGGAAACATTAAAGCATATTACCCTTTAGATACAAGCAGGGAATGCAGCTATCACGAATTTATTGCGCACTTTAATACCGGCGCCGCGCAACCCGATCCATCCTCTTCAGGTGAATTCCAGAAAGCTGCATGTCCGCAAAGTTTCTGCAGCGCCAACGATGAAGCATTGCTCGAAAATTTTCTGGTCTATATTGATCTCATGCAGGTAAAACGTTTTGACAAAAACAAATCAATGGAAATTATAGAAGTAAAATATGTACGGTTGAAATATGTTTACGTGAAACATGATATGGAAATTGTGCTTGACGGCCCGGTTTTTAAATACGAAGATATCGCCGCATTATCGTTGAATTTTCCGGAGCAGTATATGGTGCCTAATCCAAAAAACACAGCAGAGAATCACACGCTGAAAAAAATTCTGGATACTCGGATGTTTACGGGTATAGTGCCTGAAAAATTCAAACCGTTTGAACATCCTACAGATAATAAGGACAAGAACAAGGAAAAAGATGTGTGGCATCATTGATACACAAAAAAATTATCACGCTTTTTAACCCTGTTTATTCTTCTTTTCATG
>CBIHPU010000079.1:0-10242 GCA_966211935.1 uncultured bacterium
TACTTGCATTCTGTTTCTGTCTTTCCGGAATTAACGCCCAGGAGTTCGTTTACCGTAATTATGTAGTGAAAGATGGTCTGCCAAGTTCCGAAGTTTATTCCGCGGTACAGGATCACAAAGGATATATCTGGTTTGCCTCTGACGCAGGCATCTCCAAATTTGATGGTTATACTTTTAAAAACATAAGTACCGAAGAAGGATTACCGGACAATACAATTTTAGGATTGTACTTAGACAAAAAAGGAAGGATCTGGTTCAGGAGCTGGGTCGGTCATATTGGCTATATCACCCCGGAAGAAAAAATCATCATTATTCCTGCTTCAAAAACATATATCAAGCAAAAATTCGGATCAGAAATTATTGTTTCGATGTATATGGACAAAGAGGAGAATATGTGGATCGGCACGGAGGCCGGCAAAAGTTTTTATAAAATAAGCTCACCCTACGAAGAGAAAAATTTTAAAGCAATCATGCCGGAAATGAACGTTAACTATTGTTCGATAATTGATGAAAAGGGACTAATATTCGGCAGATCCACAGGTTACGCGTCTTTCCCCAGGAATTATAAATTTAAAAACGCGTTGTACGAGCGCGAAAAATTTATTAAAAATCTACCTGTATCAGACCGCATGACATTAAGGTATTGTTTGACTAATCCTGACAGTAGCATTTCACTATATATTGAAGATGAAGAGTTGGTAGTGAAAAATTATTCCTTTCTCAGTAATCGGATTATGCCGGGCACAGTATTATATAGAATGATTGACAAGGATAGTAATTTCTGGACCGGAACTTTTAAAAACGGAGCCTGGCTGAATTCCGCCAAAGGATCGTCCTATCTCCCCAAAAATTTTCTTTCAGAAAGTTCTGTCTCTTCCATTATGCAGGACAGAGAGGGCGGATATTGGATCACAACCCTTGAGCGCGGTATTTTTTATCTGCCATCGTTAAACCTGATACGCCTTGACAATAAAACCGGACTGGAAGAAAATAAGATACTAAAGGTGCGCTGTTTTGGCGTTGATTCTTTTGCAGCAGAAACAAACTCAGGAAATATTATTATTTATGAAAACGGAAAGATCACCACACACAAAGCGGATGAAAATTACAAGCTGTATGAAAAAACCCCGCTCTTAAAATACCCGGAGAAAAAAATTATTGTAGGCTCCCGTATAAGGACATGGGTTTATTATTACCGGGACAGGTGTCTCCGCGTAATGAAAAATCATCATAACGATGGCTTTGTTTCCAGAACATTAGTGGAAGACGAAGGCAAGTTATATGGCTTATCAAATTTCCTGAATGTTATAGATCTTAAGGCTTATAAGGCGTTTACTTTACGGGCGCTGTCAGACAGAATGCTCTGCAGTCATAAGGATTCAAAAGGAACGGTTTGGTTAGGCGGTTTACAGGGATTATATACAATAAAAAATTTGCAGGAATTTAAATACACTAAGGACAAGAAACTTTCCTCCAACAGAATTGAAGAAATTGCAGAGAATAAAAATGGAGTAATCGCTGTCGCCACCAGGGGCGCCGGGGTCATTTTGATGAAAAATGATAAATGCACGTATCTCGACAAAAAGAACGGATTAGCAAGTAACATCTGCAAGTCGGTTGTTACAGACGAAAAGGGTCGGTTCTGGATAGGCACAAATAAAGGTATTTCGGTACTTGAATTAGACGACACCGGCAGATATTTTATAAATAATTTTTTTGTTGACGAACAACACGTTTACAACGAGGTCAACAAACTAACCATCTGGAAAAATACACTTTGGATTGCCACAAATTCAGGCATTGTACGGCTAATGATTGACGAAACCATTCTGAACAGCGTTGCGCCGATGATTTATATTACGGATTATACGGTGAATTCAAAAACCCAGCCTGACCTGAACTTTAAAACATTTACGACTGACAGCAACTATTTTGTGATAAATTATTCCGGTATTTCTTTTCATGACCTGGGATATATTAAATACAAATACAAGATGGAAGGTCTTGACACTACCTGGCGCTATACAGAAAACAAGAATATTCAATATACCTCTTTGCAACCTGGCAGGTATTCGTTCATAATATATGCTATCAATCGAAATGGAATAGCCAGCGAGGACCCGGCCACTTTAAACTTTGTTATTGCCAAACCATTCTGGCAAACCGGATGGTTTATATTAACAGTTGTTTTATTTGCCGCATTATGCATCTTCATTATTGTTCAGCTTCGTACAAAACAAATACACAGCAAAGAAGAGCAAAAAACCAATTTCAATAAAAAGATTGCTGAAACAGAATTGAAAGCGTTAAGAGCACAAATGAACCCACATTTTATTTTTAACGCTATTAACTCCATCCAAAACTTTATCCTTAAAAACGATTCTGAAAACGCCCATCTGTATCTTTCGCGTTTTTCCAAACTTATACGTAATGTGCTTGAAAACTCCGAACACGAGGAAATCACCATTAAACAGGAGATAGAAACCCTTGAACTGTACATGCAGATTGAACTGCTTCGGTTCGGTTTTAAATTTAACTTTAACTTAACCGTGGACGACCAGATTGATACGATGACGAAAATTCCTGGAATGATCATTCAGCCATTTCTGGAAAACGCCATATGGCATGGTTTAATGCATAAAGACGGAGAAAGAAACCTTTCTTTGGAAATAAAGAGGGAAGATCCTAATTTTATACATTGTATAATTGATGACGATGGAATTGGACGGGAAGAAGCTATAAAAATAAAAAGAAGAGGAAAAAATTTACATACCTCGATGGGAATGCAAATCACTCGTGACAGACTGGACATACTGAACAAACAACATGGCCTGCATACAAGCGTTTTGATAACTGACAAGATCGACAACAACAGTAAACCATCAGGCACAAGAGTAGAAATATTCATACCCATTAAACTGTGACCCCTATGATTAATGCAATTATTATTGATGATGAAGTTAATGGAGCAGAATCGCTTCAGCTGATGTTGGCCAAATACTGTAAGAATGAAGTAAACATTGAATCAGTTTGTAACTCCGCAAAAGAAGGATATGAAAAAATTCGTGAAATAAATCCTGATCTTGTTTTTCTTGACATTCAGATGCCGCACATGAACGGTTTCGAATTATTGGCTCAGTTGCCATCACGGAACTTCCAGGTTATTTTCACTACCGCTTTTGACGATTACGCGATCCAGGCGTTTAAAGTGAACGCGATAGATTACCTTCTTAAACCAATAGATCCCCAGGATTTGATACAATCTGTGCAGAAAGCTATGTTAAGAATAGGTACGAATACTTTATTGGGAGAAAATATTGATAAGCTTATAAAAGGGCTAAAACACCAGCAGTTTCAATTAAAAAAACTGGCAATTCCCGCAGCCGACGGTGTTACCTTTGTTGAACTGGATGAGATTCCAAAAATAGAAGCCGATTCAAATTACACAACTGTTTACACCATCAACAACAAAAAATATATTGTAGCTAAAACGCTGAAAGAATATGAAGAGTTGCTGGCAGATTATAATTTTCTGCGCGTCCACAGCTCAACGCTCATTAACCTGAAACACGTTGACAAATACGTTCGCGGAGACGGTGGATTTGTAATAATGAAAGATGGCAGCCAGGTTGAAGTGAGCAGGAGAAAAAAACACGAGTTGGTTGAAAAATTGAATCTGTAGCGAACTGTCAATACTCATTAACATTTCAGGCTTTATAAAAAAGCCACTTTCCTATTTCTTTCCAGGTAATTTTCTTGCCGTACATTAAAATTCCTGTGCGGTAAATACGCGCGGCCAGCCAGGTTGTGAACAGGAATCCCAGAACCAAACTGCCCATTGATACGGCTATCTGCCACCCGGGCGGATCAAAAGGCATTCGGACCATCATTGTTATCGGAGATGTAAATGGTATTATTGACAACCATACTGATAAATTGCTATGCGGATTCATTACAACATATTGAGCGAAAATGAAGCTGACAATAATTGGTAATGTTACCGGAAGCATAAATTGCTGCGTGTCTGTTTCCGCATCAACCGCTGAACCGATTGCCGCGTACAACGCGCCAAAAAGCAAATACCCGCCAAGAAAATAAAATCCGAAACTGAATAATATTTTTCCAAAATCAATATTGGCAAGAGCCACACGTTCTTTTACCAGGTCGATTGGCTGTTCTATCTTTTTAAAGTCTTTTGTTTCAAATTCCACACCCTGCTTTTCTATTTGTTTCAGCTGATCCTGGTGAACCTTTGCTTCCGCGATAATATCTTTAAAAACTGTTGCGTTTAAAATTCCGGTAATGGTTAGCGAAAGTACAACCCACAATAAAAACTGCGTGAGTCCAACCATCGCCACTCCGATTATTTTTCCCATCAACAGCTGAAAAGGTTTTACGGAAGAAACTATCACTTCAACAATTCTGCTTGTCTTCTCCTCCATCACGCCGCGCATAATCTGCATGCCGTATATCAAAATAAAAATGTAAATGGCAATTGACAGCGAAATACCTATCACCTGCTTCACTTCAAACTCTGTATCCACTTCGCCATGCTGATCGAGTTTCTGAACACCGATGTTTACCGTAGCTCTTGATACCCTGATAACGCTGTCGGGAACATTATTCGCCCTTAACGTACTTTCAAAATATTGATATTCCAGTGTCTTTTTTAAATTATTAATTGTCTGGCGCGGAGGATCCTTTTTTACACTCAGCACGGCTTTATAAACATTCAGAAAATTATAGGGAATATAGAGCATGCCATCATAATCGCCTTGTCTTACCAGAATATCTCCCTGCGCTTTGGTGGAAGCAATATTTACAAATGTTACAAACTGATCAGACTTTAAAGAATTTGCGTATGCGTGCGTTTCATCAACCACAAGAATTTTCTGGCTCTTATTTTCTTCCATAGCCAACCAGACAGGAAGGATCATTAATCCCGCAAGCAACAAGGGACCAACAATAGACATAATTACAAACCATTTGTTGCGTATCCTGTACAGATACTCACGCGCTATTATTATTCCTATTTTTCCCATTACAGATTGTTGAACTATTTTTTATCCGCCGCTTCAATTTTTTTCAGTTCAGCGACAAGCAGGTCAATACATTTGTAGGTTTTACCATCTGACAATTTAACCATATAGTCTTTCCCTGAAACACTGCTTTTATTTGCGCAATAAACAATAAACTGCACGGCAGTGGTTACACGCTTACCCGCTTTCTTCCGTTTCATAGCCATATGGTCTGCAGCTTCAACCGCTGTGTGCTCAGTGCCGTTCCTGATGAACGTGGCGCCTTTAAGATTGCGGACATATTCTATCAGGTTATTGATCTTATCTTCCTCACTCAGTTTAATGCTATAGAAATTTGACGACCGATTTGCAACGGGCAATAACGAAGCGATTATAAACAAAAAAATAACTTTTGTTTTCATGTTATTCAGTGTACTTACTGGTCGACCCTTCAACTACCGTTCCATTCTGTTCACTTACCACTTTAATAAAAATGTCGTTCATGGTAGGCAACATTTCCTGAAAGGCATGCAATTCAACAGCGGGAATCAGAGCCGACAACGCGTCATTTGTTTTTGTGTTTCAAACCAGCTTCACCGTTGCGGTTATTAACCCCTCATCATTTTTTTCATCAAGAATTTCGGCTCCGCTCCACAACGCGTGCGCAAATGCCAGCGGTGTTCCCCTGTAAACAATCTTAAAAACGTTCGACTTATGTTTCTGTCTGATCTCCTTTACTTTTCCATCGAGCACCTTTTCTGATTTATTGATCAGCGCGATGTGATCGCAAAGTTCTTCAACACTACCCATGTTATGGGTAGAAAAAATAATAGTAGAACCATTTTTTCTAAGCTCAAGAATTTCGTTTTTTATAATATTCGCGTTGATGGGATCAAAACCACTGAATGGCTCATCGAGAATCAGCAATTTCGGCTCATGCAAAACCGTTACAATGAACTGAATTTTCTGTTGCATTCCTTTTGAAAGCTCTTCCACTTTCTTATTCCACCAGGCGTCTATTTCAAATTTTTCAAACCAGGCTTTAATTTTTACCAACGCGTCTTTGCGACTTAAACCTTTCAATCGAGCGAGATACAACGCCTGTTCGCCAACTTTCATTTTGCGGTATAAACCACGCTCCTCAGGCAGATAACCAATTTTCTCAACGTGAGAAGGATTTAATTTCTCGCCATTAAAAAATATCTCACCGGTATCTGGTCCTGTTATCTGGTTGATGATTCGAATCAGGGAAGTTTTCCCGGCGCCATTAGGACCAAGTAATCCGAATACACTCTGCTCTGGTACTTCGAGACTGATGTTATTAAGTGCGCGGTGAGTCGCGTAAAATTTAGAAACGTTGTGAATGGAAAGGATCGCGCTCATAAACAGGTTGTGCACAAATATAATGCGAAGCGAAGGATTAATTACATAGCAGAAAAGGGGTTGTTAATATATTTTAACTACAATTTCCGTTCTTATTGATGTCTCTGATGTTTTTTCCTGTAATACACTTTAATTCCAGCGCCAAAAAAAACAATATCGTACAAACTCATAGACTTCATATTCGGAAAATAACTCAGCAGGTAAAGGTCGTTTGTGTTTGCCTCAAAGAAAAAGGAGATTCTGTCCAGCCTTTTTCTGTTCTGGATCAACGAAACCTTAGCCCCTAAAAAAATATGAAAGCGTAAACTTTTTGTCCACCAATAATAACCCGGAGGATAATTATTCCCCCAACTCAGGCTAAGATGCTGGTTGAAATTCTGACAAATAAAAATTCCGGTCTGCAAAGGTTCAATAGAAATTACTTTAGTGCACCTGAATTGAAAAGGATTATAAGTCCCTTTTAAAGTAATCGATCTGTTGACGCCACCCATTGAACGAGGCACGTGACCATAAAGAAGTCCTGCCTCAAATTTGTTTTTAGTAGTAGTTACCAGAGAGAAACCTCCGGAATAAAAACCAATGCTGCCGGCAAATTGCGTTGTAACAACTCTGTTTGAGAATTTACTCCATATGCTATTCTGCCCTTTTGAGACAGTAGTAACCTGCACAATCAATATTAAAAACAGAATCCGATATCCCACGTGTCAGTATTTTATTGCCTGTTTGTATACAACACCTTTTACGATTTTCAGGAGAATAAATTCTTCCTTATTTACAGAGTTGCTGGTCATATATCTGACCTGGTCATTATAAAAACATGAATCAGTTATTATGTGCAGGTGGCCGTGAAGTGAGAGAATAAATCCAGGATTAGATGACAATAAATTTTTATACGATTGTTCAAGTCCCTTATCAAAATCCGCGTCATATGGCGGCACGTGCGACAAGCCAATAAACCATTCCGCTGTTGTATCTTTCAATTCACTATCCAGCCACCACATATTCGGAACATTTCCATCAAACCCATACTCCCTGCTGTTTGTATCGTGTACCAGAAACTTATATCCTTTATACTTGAAACTATAATTTTTTACGCCAAACATTCGCGTGTATACTTCACCGTTATTGGTAGCAAGGTCGTGATTTCCAATAGCGCACACATAGGGAACATTCAACTTTTTCAATCTTTCATAGATCCATAAATATTCCTGAAGTAAACTGAAATCCGTAATATCTCCACTCAATACCAGCAGGTCAACGTTACTCATTGAATTTACTTTCGCGACAAGATCATCCAGCCTGTCATAAAACCGTTGACTATCGCCACTAAACACAATGGTAAGTGTATCGTCCGCGTTAAGCTCGTTTGCTTTCAGCTTTGCAATATTCTCATTATTCAGATTTCCGGGCATGTTTTCAGTTAGCTCACTTTGATACGGACTATATTCAAATTTCTCACAGGATGATAGTCCGGACACTAAAAAAATCAGGAAAAAGTAAATCATCCGGTTCATAGGCAATGTATTGAAACTATACATTCAGGTTGAAACAAATAACAAGCCTGTAAAGCAACATGAGTGGAAAATAATGGATCAGGATTTACTATTATGGAAATTCTGCACGACAGGCGTCTTATAAAAATAAATCATCATGAAAATAATTGTTCCCAAACCATGCACTGCGTCCTGGAAGGAGATGACTTTACAAAAAAGAGGAAGATTTTGCAATCAGTGCGAAAAAGAAGTTGTCGATTTTACTACTTACACAGATAAACAGCTTATAGAATTCCTGAGCGACAGAAAAGAAAAAATCTGCGGGAGGTTCAACAACAGGCAACTTGAAAGAGAATTAATTTTGCGTAATGAAAATAAAAAATTCGTTTCAAGAATAATCGCGATTTTCCTGGGAATCCTTACCTCACTAAAAATTTTCTCACAGGATTTAAGCAGAGATGAATGCGGGAAGAACAGGCAACAGCTAATTGTGAGAGGCTGCAGACCAACAATCGAAATTGAAGGGGTGGTAACAGACATCAGTAATAATGAGCCAATAATATTTGCGAATGTATATTTCACAGGGAGCAAAACAGGCACAATCACAGACCTTGAAGGAAAATTCAAAATAAAAATTGATCCGGCAAAAAATTTAAATGACAGTATAAAAATCAGGTATATCACTTATCGCGACACAATCATTGCGGTAAAAAAATTATTGCAAAGCAATGCAGTTCAGAAATTAAACATTTCATTAAACCCTCAAATGGAATCACTGACGATGGGCGCTGTTGTACTTGAAATGAGACAACCTTTACACAAAAAAATTGCAGGAAAAATTAAACGCTTGTTTATAAGAAAAATAGAAATGAATGAACCCGATGAACTATAATTTCAGTTCCTGCTGCGGATCCCAGAATAATTTATTAAATTCTGTTACCTTATCGTTCTTCACTTTTACTCCTTCCTTCTCGAGTTTCTCCTGCATTTCATAAGGAGTTTTAAAATGATGCTTTCCGGTGAGCATACCCAGACGGTTAACAACGCGGTGAGCCGGAACAGGTTTTTTACTTGAGGAACACGCATTCATGGCGTAACCAACAACGCGCGAAGACAAACCTCCTCCAATGTATTTAGCGATAGCGCCGTAATTCGTTACCCGTCCGCGCGGAATCATTCGCACCACCTGCCAGATCATATCGTATAGGTCCGACTGCTTTTTCATTCGCATTATTTTTCTCTTGCCATCAGATCCCTGCAAAAGCCTGCAAAGATTTCCTTTTTCATTTTTGACGCATGTACATTATCCAGGTAAGTCATTGCAGAAGCGAAGTGAAGTTTTACCTCCTCCTCCGCCCTGTCTTTTATCTTCAGCTGATTATATATTTTTTTTATTGCAGCGATTTTTTCATCAGCCACAAAATCTTTTTTTACAAGCCAGAATTCAAGTTCCTGCAACTGCTGCGCATTACTTTCTTCCAGCGCGGTTAGCAATAAAAAAGTTTTTTTGTTGGATATTATATCTCCGGCCTCCTGCTTGCCAAATACATTCTTATCGCCATACACATCCAGAATGTCATCTTTCAGCTGAAAAGCCAAACCGAGATGTTTACCGCATTGATATAATTTATCCGCTTCACTTTCTTTGGCGCCCGCGGCAAGCGCGCCCATTTTTAAACTGCAGGCCAGCAACACTGCAGTCTTTCGAGCAATCATTTCTTTATAATCCGCAACTGCGACATGAACGTTGTTTTCAAAATTCATGTCCTCCTGCTGTCCCTCGCAAACTTCAATTGCCGTGCGGTTGAACAATTCAAGTAATTTCGGAAGTACTGCCGCTTCGCTTCGCGTTAATTCAACATAAGCGCGAACGAGTAATGCATCACCGCTGAGAATCGCTATATTGGTGTTCCATTTTTCATGAACAGTCTGTTTTCCGCGGCGCAATGGAGCATTATCCAAAATATCATCATGAATAAGTGAAAAATTATGAAAGAGTTCAACAGATAATGCCGCGGGTAACGCGTGATGAAGATTTCCATCAAACAGGTCAGCTCCTATCAATGCAAGAAGCGGCCGCAACCTTTTGCCTCCGAGAGAAAGTATATATTCCTGCGGATCATATAATTCAGCAGGAATTTTTTTCTCATCTGAAAATAAACCAGAGATACGATCTTCCAATAAAGAATAAAACGGCGCGTAAGACATAGATCAGAATGGGTTTTCCGCCTGTTTCAAAAGATAGGTACCGTAACCACTTTTCACCAATGGCTCAGCTATTTTAATCAATTGCTCTTTAGAGATGAATCCCATATTAAAAGCGACCTCCTCAATACAACCAATTTTTA
>CBIHPU010000080.1:0-10133 GCA_966211935.1 uncultured bacterium
TTTTACCATGACAAATTATTTCTATGAACGTCACGGAAAAAAAACATTGATCCTTGGTAGATTTCTGACGGTGATCCGGACTTTTGCTCCAATTCTCGCGGGCTTTATAAAAATCGATCCCGGTAAATTCATGGTATACAACATTGCGGGCGCGGTGTTATGGATTGGAAGCATTTCAAGCATTGGTTATTACCTTGGAAGAGAATTTCCATGGATTGAAGATTATCTTGGGTACATTGTAATAGGACTTATTATCATTACAACAATACCCGTTTACAAAACCTATCGCAAAGAAAAAAAACTGGCGCGCCAAAAAACTTCCAATAATGAATAGATGGCCAATCGTTCATCCGATAACCTGCACCAGCTTATTCATTCCCTAAGCACGAATGAGAAAAGATATTTTAAGATGTACATGCAGAAAAACATACGGCATGACCATAAAATATTCGACATACTTTTTGACGCGATAGACCGACAGGATGAATACAACGAAAAAGAACTGATAAAAAAATTCAGCGGCAAATCCTTCATTAAACAGTTTTCTCTTACCAAAACGCGGCTTTACGACCAGGTGCTCCGCAGCCTGCACAACCTTTATGCAGACAGCTCAATTGACGCGGAATTAAAACAAGACCTGCATTTCGTTGAGATACTATTCAGAAAAACCCTTTACAAACAGGCGGAAAAACTGCTTTATCATACACGCAAGAAAGCGTTAAAGCATGAGCGAATCTCTACTCTGATTGAGATCAGCACATGGCAGAAAAAACTAATAGAAAAATCAGGTTATTCCGGCGAGGCGGAAGAACGGATCAGTGAAATACTTGAAGGCGATCAATGGATACTGAAGCAACTCGCCTCCTTCAATGATTCCTGGAATTTAAAAAGTCACGTTTTTACTTTACTCAACCGCAGCGGATCATCCGACAAACTAACGGCCCGCGTAAATGAACTGCAACATTATTTTTCCAAACTGAATTATGACGAGCTTACTGTAAACAATAAATTCATCTACCATCATACGCTCAGCGCTTCATATTTTGGAATGAATGATTACGGCAATTGCTACTCGCATCTTTCAGCCAACGAAAAACTCATCCGTGAAAATGTCAGCCTCTTTCGCGATGAGCCAAACGTTTATTTCTCGGTGCTAAGTAACTTAATCTTTATCTGCAACAGACTTGGCAAAAATGAAGAAGCGGTTGACGCGCTGCGTAAGCTGAAGCAGGTGGAAGAATACTTTGATATCAGCAACAACGAGGATCTGCAGCTAAAGCATTTCAATATGCTCAGCTCGGCTGAAATAACGCTTTATCGTCTGACAGGAAATTACAACGCGGCGCTTGCTTCCCTCCCTCAAATTGAATCTTCGCTTAAAAAATTCCACGAAAAACTGAATCCTACAAGAAAAGCGTTTTATTATTTTAATCTCGCTGCTGTTTACCTCGCTAATGCAAAATTGGGCCAGGCTCTGAAGTGGTGCAATGAATTACTCAATGACAAAAGCATTCACGACGATGAAAAGATCAGGCATTACTGCCTCGCTCTATCCATTCTGATACATTACGATCTTGAACATGCGGATCTCTTATCTGGCATAAGCAGGCAGATTGAACGGCATTTAAAAGATGGCGGAACAAATCCATTCTTCGCATCCTTTGTTCGTTTTGCAAATGGAATTGCAACGGATTCAACTACACAAAAACGAATCCTGCATCAGTTTAAAACCGATTTAGACACTGCAGAAAAAGCAGGAATGGAAGCCAATGCATTTGAATTTTTTGACTTTGCCCGCTGGGCAGAAAGTCGCTCCAGCGGTCTTCCATTCTCGCTAAGCGGGCCATAATGACGTGTTATGGGTCATTTTCCCCTTTGTTAATCGCGGTTTTGGCATAAATTTGCAGGTACTTAAAAGCACCTCAATGCAGTTACGTTATCTCCTTACATTTCTCCTCCTGACCGTGTCGTTAATTACTGACGCGCAAAAAAAATTATATAAAGATCATTTCAACGAGGGCAACTCTTATTTGCTGGATGAAAATTACATGAAAGCGCTCGAATCTTTTATGGAAGCATATAAGATTGATTCGTCATCGGCCAATCTTAATTTTAAGATAGGTTATTGTTATATGGAGCATCCTTCGCAGAAACATCTTGCGGAATATTATTTATCCAAAGCAGTGCTCGATATTTCGACAGATTACAATGAAGAAGATCCGTTCTTTAAACCGGCGCCATATTACGCGTATTTCTATTGCGGACAAGCGTTGCACCTGGATTACAAATTTGACGAAGCTGAGAAAATGTACAACATGTATGAAAGTTACCTGGATAAGAAAAAGAATAAAGAAGATTACGAAGCATTGCAGCATTATAAAAAGATGATCCAGTATGCAAAAGAGCGTACTGCTACTCCGATCAACGTAAAAGTTGAAAACCTGGGAGATAGCGTAAATTCTGAATTTGCCGATTTCGCTCCTGTTATTTCCGCTGACGAACGAATGATCATTTTCACTTATCGCGGTAACAGAGGAACCGGTGCTGAAAAAGGATTGAGAACAACCGATGGAAGATTTTACGAAGATGTTTTTGTTGCATATAAAAAGGATGATGGAAGCTGGACAAAAGCTGAACCACTAAGCGGGAATGTAAATTCAAACGGACATGAAGGATCAGTTGGCCTTTCACCTGATGGACAAACATTGATCGTTTATCGCGATGACGCCGGCGATGGAAATTTATACTACAGCCAATGGAACGGAACAGACTGGAGCGCGCTTACAAAATATGGTCCTGAGATCAATTCAAAATACTGGGAGCCGAGCGCGTGTTTGTCGCCAGATGGAAACATGTTGTTCTTTGTGAGTGACAGACCAGATGGCTTTGGTGGACGCGATATTTATCGCTGCAGGAAACTTCCGAATGGAAAATGGAGCCTGCCACAAAATCTTGGAGAGAAGATCAACACGCCGTATGATGAAGACGCGCCTTTTGTACATCCGAACGGAAAAGATTTTTATTTCAGTTCACAGGGTCACCAAAGTATGGGCGGATTTGATATCATGGTTTCAGAAATGGATGAAAACGGAAATTTAGGCGCGGTAACTGATATGCCTTATCCAATAAACACCACTGACGACGATGTATTCTTTGTTACTTCTGCAGACAGCAGGCGCGCGTATTACGCTTCCGCGCACGAAGATAAATCGGGACACGGAGAGAAAGATATTTATGTAGTGAGCCTTGTGGACAGCAAAGAAGAAGAGCTGCTTGCACTTTTAAAAGGCGCGTTCGTAGCTGCGCCGGGCGAAGCGTTGCCGCAGGGACTTGAAGTTATTGTTACCGATAAAAACAGCGGAGATCTTGTCGGCATTTATCGTCCGCAGCGTTCAGGAACGTTTACAACAATTTTACGTCCGGGCAATGATTATTTTATCTCCTACCAGAAAGACGGAGCAGAGTTTGAATCAGAAGAGCTTTCTGTTCAGCGCACCGACGCTTACCAGGAGATCAACCGTGCAATTTCTCTGAAGCCCATTCAGATTCCATCAACAAAGAAACCGGAAGAAGAAATGTTGCTGGATGTGAATGTAATTTTAAAAGGCGCAAAAGAAAAACCTGTTGCCGGCGCTAAAATTGAGCTTGCTGAAAAGGGCGGCGAATTTACTTCTTACACGGCAGATGCGAATGGAAAATACAACGACATTAAAATCTATACGAATAAAAATTACGAACTGAAAGCGTCATCCGGCGAAAACCAGTCAGAAGTTTTATCGTTTTCAACTTCAGGAATAAAAACAAAGGAGTTGCAGAAAACAATTTACCTCGGAGAAGTTGTGGTTGCAACGGGTGATGAAAAGAAAGCATCATTCATTAATTATTTTACCTATAACATGAACAAGGTGGAAGCTAATCCGGATTATGAAAAATTTCTTGAGGACCTTTTAAACGCTGTAAAGACAAATGGAAAAGCGGAAATTACGATCAGATCAAGTGCGTCTAAAGTTCCAACAACAAAATACAACGGGAGCAATTTAAAGCTCGCTCAGGTGCGCGCCGAGAATTTAAAAAAGGAACTGACAGCCTATCTGACTCAAAAAGGAATTTCAACAAAGAATGTTTCATTCAAATTAAAATCAGAAGTTGGAGGACCAGCTTACAAAGGAGATTTTCTTATCAATAAGAAAACATTTGAGCGTCACCAGTTTGTTGAAGCGAGTGTGAAGTAGCAGAATTATTTTGTGAAGTGAAGATCAGTAGATCTTACAGGTAAATAAAGCAATATCGTCAACATAAGGACAAGTGCCTTTGAACTCGACGAGATTAAATAAAACCTGCTGGTTGAGAACGCGCGCGTGCTGATCCTTGTGGCGGGACATGATCTCAGTTAATCTTTCCACCCCGAAATTTTCATTCTCCTCATTCTCCACCTCAACTACGCCATCTGTGTAACAAGTCACCAAAGAATTTTTCGGAACTGAAATACATCCTTCTTTAATGTGCATCAGATCATCAAACATTCCGAGCCCCGTACATCCTACTCTCAGCAGAACAGGATTTTTTCCTGAATAAAGAACGGGCGGATTATGTCCCGCGTTTATATACGACAGCATTCTTGTCTGTGTATTATATCTTCCAATAAAAAACGTTATGAATTTTTCTCCCTTCGCGTTCAGCATAACTTTCTTGTTCAGCTGAGTAACAAGTTCTGTAAGACTGGAAGAGTAATTCAGCAACACACGAAGATTAGCCTGGAAATTGCTCATCAGAAGCGCCGCCGCGACTCCTTTACCGGAAACATCCGCCATGCAAAAAGCGAATTCAGTATCGCTTAACCAGATAAGATCGTAGTAATCTCCTCCCACCTGCTGGTGCGGCAAATACAAAGCATCCACTTGTATGATATCATTATCAGGTAAGGTTTCAGGGAACAGCATGTGCTGCATTTGTGATGCCAGCTCCAGCTCTTTGTTCAAAGCCGCTTTCTGAATATTTTCTTTGTAAAGTTTTTTATTTTCAATGGCTACGATAATGATGTTCGTTAGCGTTTGCACAAAAGGCAAATGCTTTATAGCCGCGCTCAACTCAAGTTTATCATCCTCCAGGTCGCTGATGAGCACATAAGCCAATGGCTGCGCCTTATGAAAAACGGGAATGACAATTTCAAATGAATTCTCAAGTTCAGTTGATTGAAAATTGATGGTGCCGATTTCTTTAACCGCGGAAAATTCTTTGGCTACATCAATCTTTTCATGCTCCTCACCTACTCCGTACTTTAAAACGCAGCGCCATTTATTATCGTAACTGAACAGAACTAATTTTCCAATGTTCAGTTTATTCTTTAAAACGTCTTCATAGATCTCCAGCAAATGCTGGGTAGAAAAGTTATTATTGATTGCCTTTGTTACCTCAAGCAAAATATTCAGCTTGGCGTCTTTAATATGCGATTTCTGACTGGCTTTCTTATGTTTATCTACGGCGCTCATCTATTTACGTAAAGTATTAAAGTTAACGAAAAAAGCCGTCGTTTCCGGCGGCTTTAGACAAATAAGGGAATTTGGAACACTACATAAAAAATGTAAAAGTCTAAATTATTTTTTTACAAAACGGGTTGAGATAACTCCTCCATCTTTTCGTGTAATTTGAATAAAATATATTCCTGACGGTAATGAGCTGACATCTGTTCTGCTGTTAAATGAAGATCGAAGCGCCAGCCTTCCATTCACGTCGTAGAAGGAAATTGAAGAATAAGGATTTGGCCAGGAAAGTGAAACAAAATTCAATTCATCCTGCGCGGGATTAGGATACATTACAAACCCGGTTTTTAAATCGTGTTCTTCAGATCCGGCGCCAGTGTTATCAACGAAAAAATAAAGAAAAATTGAGTCTGTTGTCAGGATTCCATTCGCCTTCGGCCATATAACAACAGTATTTACGCCGCTCCGGAAAACAGAAGGCATAACTGTGTCCTGCAAAACAACACCTACGGACCCTGCTGGAGGCAAACTTGCGGCGGTAACAACAGAATCGAAAAAGTTCCACACGCCTCCCGTATCCACATAAGCGTAAACCGTGACCGTATCATTTAACGTAGCGTTACCGGTGTTTTTAACGTTCACCTGGAACATCTCCCAACTGAAGAAAGTCGTAGTGTCGTTATAAACAGCAGCTGAATCTAATCCTAAACTTGCCTGCGCCTGCGTTTTTACCGTCAGCGCTAAAAAGAGCAACAAAAATAATTTCCTGATCATTGCTGAAAACGTTATCGCCTATTCAAGTCAGAATTCCTTCATTCGGAAGAATAAGCAGGTTCAAAGTAAAGTTATCACTAAAGTCCAATATAAAGCAAGCAAAATTCTTATTATCTTACACGTTCAAAATGCTGAAAAATGAAATACCTGGAACAGATCATCCAGTCGCTGAGCAAGGAAGAGTCGAGGAATTTTAAGCTTTTTATCAATCGGACCAACGAAAAAAATGAGCGAAAAGATTCGCTGCTATTTGACCTGTTCAAAAAAAGCGGCGCGGACTGTGATGAGGACGAAATTTTCAGAAAGTTGTATGGAGAAGGAGAAAAAAATGTCTACTACCGTTTAAAGAATCGTGTGTGGGAAGATCTGAATTTAAGCCTGCTCATACATAATTTTAATTCGGGCGATGTTAATTACATATTCAACCAGATTCTTTTGAGCAGGATCTTCCAGCAAAAACAACAACCAAAAATTTCTTTGCATTATTTGCACCGCGCGGAGAAACGTGCGACCGAGATTGAGAGTTTTGAGTTGCTGGATCTTATCTACAACGAACTCATCCGTCTTTCCAGTGAAATTCATGATATAAACCCCGAAGAATATATTCGCAAAAGAAAAGACAATCGCGTTAAGCTTAACCAGCTCCAGGAAATTGATGATATTCTCGCGGTTTTGATCTACAATGTAAAAACATCCCAGACTTTTTCTTCCGGCAATGAGCAGATCAATAAAATGCTGGAGCGCACTATCAATTCGTTCGCAAAAAGCAAGGAGGTAAAAAATTCTCCGCAGTTGCGTTTCAGAATTTATCATTCGCTTTCACGTATTCTTCTTCAGCAGCAGAATTACGAGTCACTTGAAACCTATTTGCTGAAAACCTACACAGAATTCAGCAATGAAAAATTGTTCAACAAAAACAATCACGATACAAAGCTGCAGATGCTTACCTACATTACAAACGCGCTGCACAAGAACGGAAAAATAGAAAAGTCGCTTGACTATGCGGGAAGGCTTAGGGAAGCGATGAGTGAACACAACAGTTTATTGCAGGACAAATATTTGTTTTTCTATTATAACGCGCTTGTAAATAATTATGGCCAGAACAATGTGGAGAAAGCAATTGAAATTCTGAATGAAGCCAAAGAACAGGATGTGATCAGGAAACATCCGGTGTACATAGGTTTCGTGTACCTCAATCTCGCGGTTTCATATTTTGCACATGGCGATATAAAATCAGCATTGAAAAACCTTGTGAAACTGTACATGCACGACAGTTTTAAAACGCTCGATGAATCATTTCGTTTGAAAATTTTTATCGCCGAAATAATTGTTCGCTATCAGCTTGAGGACATTGAATTCATTGAGAAAAAGATCCAGCAGGTTAAAAAGGAATTTAATTCGTTGCTGAAAGCTGAAAATTTCCAAAAAGACAATTCGCTTCTTGATATCATTTCGCTAATGCTGAAATCGGATAAGCCAAAATCAGACAAGGATGTTCAGCTCAGGATCTCAAAATTCAGAAAAACTTATCCTCCCGGCAAAGCGGAAAGCGAGATCATAGATTACAACGAATGGCTGAAAACTATTCTGACCCGTTAATTACCCTAACCTATACTTTGTGCATTTTTATTTATTTCCTGTGTCGAATTCGACTGTAAACGGTTATTGTATGCTCAAAATATTAACGATATTTGAATAACACAATAAAACGATTTAAATGAAAAAATTATTTACCCTGACATTTGCACTCGCAATTTTATTTTTTTCAGGAAGCTTCGCACAATGCAGTTTTACGCCAACCATAACTGTTGTACCGGCAAGTTCACCAGGAGTTGATTATTACATTATTGGCAGCGCACCGGGCGTAACCAATGGCGCACATTTTATTTCAATTCCTTATTTCGGACAGTCGTTTCAGACTGACAGCATTTTCTATTCATTTCCGGGAAGTGGAAATTACAATGTGTGCTATTACGTACAGGATTCGTCCACATTTTGCAGTGACACTGTTTGCACTACGATAACGGTGAACGGCGGCGGCGCCACAAATTGTAATGTTTATATATCTGCCAGTGGAAATGGACCCAATAACGCATGGTCAATGACCGCTCAACCCTACATTGCTCCAGGATGGATGGCCACGTATACCTGGAATTACGGAGATGGAGTAACTGGTAGCGGGCAAAACACAACACACACTTATTCCAATACCGGAAGTTATACGGTGACAGTAACTATGAATGCTTATAATCCGGCTGACTCTTCGGAAACATGCACAATCAACAATTCAACCGTTATCAATGTAAGTTCAGTCACCTGCTCCGTTCAGGCCATGTTAAATACTCAGCAAGATACAACGGGCTCTCTTACCTATTATATTTATTCTGCGGTGGTAAGCGGAACCGCAAACGCAAGCAGCACGCTGACAATTCAGGGCGGCGGCACTTATTCAAACCTGAATAACGATACAACCATTTACACTTTTCCTTCCACCGGTAACTATTCAGTTTGCTATTATGTTCAGGATTCTACTCCGGTTAACGGATGGTGCTATGATACTGCATGCACCATAATTAATGCAGGGTCTATCCAGATCATTTGTTCCGCTAACTTTACAGCAACAAATAATGGATATGGAAATTTTAATTTTACCAGTTCAGCAAACGTGCCATCAGGATGGACCACCTCATATAACTGGGACTTTGGTGACGGAACTTATGGAACCGGAAACTCAACCAACCATACTTATTCAGTTTCGGGAAATTACACGGTTCATCTATCAGTTAATTCTTTCAATCCAAATGATTCCACGCAGACTTGTGGCGCAAGTGATTCAGCATTAGTGACAGCCAACACCAACAGCGCTACCAGCTGTTATGTATCTCTGACCAGTATGAATAATGGAGGAGGTTCTTATTCCTATTATCAGAATACCACTTCCAACTTTATTCCTGCACAGAAAATTTTTAGCTGGACTGTTGACGGCAATAGCGGAGGTAATGACACCATGCTGACAGTAACTTTAACCGGAACATATACTCATACAATATGTGTTGTAGTCTGGTTGATAGATCAACTCGGTGATACCTGTTCTGCAACCACATGTGTTTACACAACTATTCTCGGATCTTGCCAGGCGGCGTTTGTTTTAATTCAGGATTCGCTTAATCCAACAGTATATTACGGATACAACAACAGTACAGGATCTAACCTTACTTATCTCTGGGACTTTGGCGACGGCACAACTTCCACCCTGGCTTATCCAAGTCACTCGTACGCTGTAACAGGCGTTTATAATATTTGTCTGACTGTAACCGATACTGTTTCTCTCTGTACAAATGTGTATTGCGATTCCGCAGGTGTTTTTAAAATGATGACCGGCATGTCTTCAGTAACTATCCTGGGAACAACCGTGGGAATGGAGGAAAAGAAAACAGAGCTGGAGTTTACTGTAGCTCCAAATCCACTGACAGAATCTTCAACAATAACTGTTTTCTCCAAGGAAAACAAAACGCTTCAGTATTCCATCATCAACCTGGTTGGACAAACAATAACAAACCAGAATTTAATTGTGTCTGAAGGAAAGAATTCATTCACACTTAATACGGCTTCATTATCATCGGGAGTTTATTTTCTAAGCGTTACAGAAAAAGGAAAACTTCTAAAGAATATAAAGCTGGTAAAATAAAACTACCGCATATTAACTGCTAAAACCCTGGAATTGTCCGGGGTTTTTAATTTTATATCTTTGGTAAAACCGACTTCATGAAATAGCCATATACCGCAGCAAACAAAATTGATTATATGGCGTATTCCATGTGTACCTTAATTAAAAATCAAAAAATTTTAAATACCCATAAATTAATTTTAAATGAAGAT
>CBIHPU010000081.1:0-9987 GCA_966211935.1 uncultured bacterium
CCAACACAGAAATACAGGAAAACCCAGCAACATCAGAATCAAGCAGCATAAAGCATGCAAACACACAGTTGAATGTAATTTCGGATAATGAGATCAATGAGTTGAGAGAAGAAGAGGGTGAAGCTGACGATAACTTACAAGAGCACAAAATAACACTTAATGATGTTGTTCAGGTTCCTGTGCGGAAACTAGATAGCCTTCTAAATATTGTTGGCGAATTAATAATTGAAAAAGACAGTCTCATCAGCAAATTCCAGGGGTTACTGGGTAACCGCGGCAGCGACTTCGCTAGGCTACACAGAATAACATCAGATTTACAATATGGAATTATGGATATCCGTCTGATTCAGATCGGATTCATGTTTAATAAGTTTCACCGTGTAGTACGTGATGTTGCCGCAATTGAAGGAAAAAAAATTAACCTTGTTTTAGAAGGCACAGAAATTGAAATTGACAGAAATGTAATTAAAGAGATCAGTGACTCGTTGGTACACCTTGTACGAAATGCAGTTAGTCATGGTATAGAAACACCGGCGGTGCGACTTGCCAATGGAAAAAGTGAGGCCGGTACCATAACAATGAAGGCGCGTAATGAAAAAGATACCGTATTCATTGAAGTTACAGACGACGGCGCCGGAATTGATGCGAAACGCATTAGAAAAAAAGGAATAGAAAAAGGGCTTATCCGCCCCGAATTTGCAGAATTGATCTCTGATGCAGAAGCAATCAATCTTATTTTCGAACCTGGATTTTCCAATGCAGAGAAAATAACGGAAGTTAGCGGGCGGGGTGTTGGTATGGATGTAGTGAAGAGAGCCACAGAATCAATAGGTGGGAAAATTGATATAAGCACAGAAGTAGGAAAAGGATCTACTTTTATTTTATCCATGCCAAGTTCAATGGCGGTAAAAGGTGCGCTGTTATTTGAACTTGAAGGCCAGGAATATGCTATTCCGCTCACTTATACGGAAGCAGTAATATCGCTGCGCAAAAAAGATTTTCATCGTGTAAAGAACAGTCTTGTAGCATCTTATTTGGGCAAATCAATTTCAATTGTATTTCTAAAAGACCTTTTCAAAAAATCTTATATCGAGGGCAACTGGAATCAATATTCATCTTCACTTGATAATTTAACCGACTCAAAAAAAGTAGAGGTGATAATAGTTTCATATGCAAGTCGCCTTGTTGGAATAGTAGTCGACAAATTACTGCAGCAAAAAGAAATCGTTGAAAAAACACTTTCAGAACCTGTAAACAATGTTGAGGCTATAAGCGGCGCAACAATACTTGGAAACGGTAATGTTTGCCTTGTTCTGGATGTCGCAAGTATCTTGCGATCATTATTCAGAGAAAAACTTAATTTACAATCAACTTGACAATGAACGACACAAAGATCGCTAATCTCACGGAAAACATTATCATGAATGGTTTAAGGCGTTCATGCGAATCACTGGGCTTTTTTCTTAAACAAAAAGTTGAACTCACCAATGTTTATCTTTCTCAAAGTCCAAAAACTTTTGGCGTAAATCTTAAAGAAGCCGTTACACAAAAAGACATTCTGCTGTCTACTGAAATTATCGGAGAGATGAAGGGCTTCTGTTATTTTATGCTGAATCTCGAAGAATCAAAATTACTCATCACCAAAAACTTTTCGGGAATTGATCTTGATGATCCCAAAAACCTGGTAATGACAGAAGCATTTTTACTGGAACTTGATAATATCATTACAGCGTCTGTAATAACCGAATTTTCAAACGCATTGTCCCTGAAAATTTATGGCGGTGTTCCAAAAATGCTGCTTTTGTCGAGGGACGGGCTAAATGTTTCAGGCATCAATTCGCCAGATATGGAAGCAATTGGATTTAATTGTTCCTATAAAATTAATGGCGTTAACTTTTCTCCACGATTTCTGTGGTTTTTTGAAGAAAAAATGAGAAACCTAGCAGGTTAAATATGTCCGGTATCGAACCACGAAACAAATCTTCAATACAGGAAATTTCAGATGAAGAACTGAGTGCTCTGACCAATGCCATAAAAATAAGATATGGTTTTGACTTTACGAATTACGAAAAAAAATCACTGAAACGGGGTTTTTCACGACTAATAGCCAAGTATGAATTAGAAAATTTACTTGGCCTCTGGAGCAAAGTTTTAAAAGACCGCCAATTTATTCTTGGCTGCATTGATGACCTCACGGTTAATCTTACCGAACTATTTCGCAATCCTGAGATCTGGATAAAATTGCGCGATAACATTTTGCCTCAATATTTAAGCAACCCGCAATTGTCAGTATGGCATGCCGGATGTTCAACTGGAGAAGAAATCTACACGATGGCTTTTATATTAGATGAACTGGGATTTTTAAAAAAAACAAAATCGCTTGGAACAGATTTAAGCTTAACAGCCTTAAATAAAGCCCGTGAAGGAATTTATCCTCAAATTATTTTCAATCGATATCTTTCGTCATTCAGAAAATTCTTCAAAGAAAAAGACACTACACGCTTTTTTGATCTCACGGATGATTTTGCAGAAGTAAAAATGGATTTTAAAAAACATATTGTGTTTGAAAGACATAATCTTGTGCAAGATCCGATGAATAAAAAGTTTGATATTATTCTTTGCAGAAATGTGATGATATATTTTGATGATGTACTTAAAATAAAAGTCCTTAAATTATTTCATTCATGCCTGAAAGACGATGGTTATTTTATAATTGGCTATTATGATATGCTTCCCGACAGCTACAAAGAATTTTTCACGTTGGCAGACCCTGTAACAAGAATTTACAGAAAAGCAAGTTCAAAATGAAAGAACACGTACAACAAAAATACTAGACCATATCTGCAGGAATTAGACCAAATACCTTATTTGATAACATATCATATTTCAATTGCTTTGATATTAATATGGATACAGTAGCCCATTCAGATATGGCAGCTTGTCTTGAAAAGGAAAAAGCTGAAAAGGAACAACTCAGAAAAGAACTTGATAACCTTAAATTAATTTTCAGCGAACTGGAGTCAACAAACAACCACCTTATAGCAGCTACGTGGCGCGAGCGTGACATGAAGAAAAAATTAGCTGATACTTTAGAAGAGCTCAACAAAACAAAACAGGTAGTTGAAAATCAAAAGCGTCGGATTAATTACTCGAAAAAAATTCAGGTGGCAATTAACCCGTCGGAATCGGATCTTCAATCAGTCTTCCCTAACAGCTTCATTTTTTATCACCCTAAAGATATAATAAGCGGAGACTTCCCATGGGTATATCAAACTGCTAATTATTTATATGTAGCGGCTGTTGATTGTACCGGTCATGGCGTACCGGGAGCAATGATGTCAATGATAGGCAATCTTCTGTTAACCGATATAGTGAACAACGGAGAAGAAATGTGCCCATCATCAATATTACTGCAACTTCACAGATCAGTTGTGCGAACCCTCAAACAGGATGTGAGTGGTTCGAATTCGAATGACGGCATGGATCTCGGCCTTTGCCGCATTGACATAAAAAACAAAACCATTGATTTCAGTGGCGCGCATCGACCTCTGTTCCTCCTGCGTGAAAATATAAAAAGTTTCGGTGGCGATAAATTTCCTGTCGGCGGAATTCAATATAAAGGAAAAAACAATTTCACAGATCATAGAATTGAATATGAACCGGGCGATAAGATATTTCTGTTTACTGATGGGTATCCTGATCAGATAGGTGGAGAACACAAACGAAAATTCATGACGAGCGGCTTCAGTGCCATGCTTGAACAATCCCGCAAGCTTTCAATGCCTAATCTAAAAAACAGGATTACCAATTCGTATCTGGAATGGAAAGGTGATTCGAAACAAATTGACGACATACTGGTAATAGGTATAGAATTCTGAACATGAACTTAGCTCTGCTTAATGACATACATTTTAAAATGAACCATCATAAGTTCCTTATTGCTTACATGGGAACTTTCAACCAGGGTATTTTAAAATCGATGATGAACGTACTGGAAAGAAAACTTGATTCCTCTGAGCAAAATATTAACGTAAAAAAGAAAATCTTCCATTTTATGGTTGAATGTGTTCAGAATATTTGCGGAACAGAAAATAAAAATTATGCTGCAAAATTCATTTTTCTTATTGGAAAAGGAAAAGAAGGTTACTCTATTTTTTCGGCCGGAACATTTAGCTCCGAAAGAGCCGATAAAATTAAAAAACACATAGACTTTATAAATGGACTGAAACGCGAAACAATGAAAGAAACGCTGTATAAGGAATTATTATCTGACACAGTTGATCCGGACAAAATGTTAATGATAAGCCTCCTTGATATTTCCAAGCGGACCGGACAGAAACTTAGTTATGAAGTGAAGGAGAAAGACAATGATTGCTATTTGTCTTTCAGTACAACTATCAGTTAAACAAATAATGGAAAGCAGTAATAACAGCATTTGGGAATTATATGATGTCATGAAAGAAAACGATATCATGATGATTTACGAGGGAAGTTTCAACCAGGAAATGGTAAAGTCTGTACTTGCCATGACTGAGCAAAAGTTAACGATGGAGGCAGTTGCGGAACCTGTTATAAAAAAGATTTACAATATAATGATGGAAGAGCTTCAGAATATCTGTAAGCATCAGATCAATACCTCAAAGGAAACGATTAATTCAATGTTTGTCATAAGCAGCAACCAGGAACAATACAGTCTTGTGACAGGAAACGTAATGGCTACAGACAATGTTGAGCAATTAAAAAATAAGATTGAAAAAATAAATAACCTGAATGCAGAGCAGCTGAAAGAATTATATAAAGAAACACGTTTGAATAGTGTGATTTCAAAAGTAGGAGGGGCAGGTCTTGGATTTATTGATATGGCAAGAAAATCCGGAAATAAACTAAATTATTCATTCCATTCGGCAGCTGACAACACTTCCTTTTTTCTTTTTGAAGTTAATGTGAATAAGTAATCTAAAAGAACCAACTAAAAATAATAATGGAAAATCTGGTAATTACTGCAACTGAAGACACGCCGCAAGTTGAGTTTGATTTATCTGCAAAGCAATTTATGATTCAGGGGAGATCACTTCCCGAAGACGTGACGAGTTTCTACACGCCGGTAATTGAGTGGCTCGATAAATTCGCAGAAAGTCCCGTTCCAGGAAGCATATTTCGTTTTAAACTGGAGTACTTTAACACCGCTTCGTCAAAATTATTACTGGACATTCTAATGCAATTGGAAGAAATAAAAACGAGTGGTAACGCAGATCTGACAATTGAGTGGCACTACCTGGATGGTGACAGTGATATGCTGGAAGCAGGCGAAGAATTCAAAGAATTGATAGAAGTACCTTTTCATTTTGTGAAATATTAGCCGGGTCTACTACTCTCCTCCACCTTATGACTTCAGCAGTTAAATTACTCAGCAATCTGCATTTTGAAATTTTTGGATTTCAAATGAACGTTAACATCCAAAAAAATAAGTTGACTTTTGGTCCCCCTTCAGAAAATAAAATCATTTACGAAAGAAATACAGAAAGTCAAAGGATTAAAGATCTGGCAGATGAAATAGCTGCGTTACTGAATTCAAATGACAAAAGAAGGTACATAATAAGCCTCCTAACCACCAGGAACTCACTTGAAAATAATCAGGAATTTTTTACAAAAAACATCAGGCACGTCGCCTTAGCCTTTGGAATCAGCAAGCAGGAACTTGAAGAATTAAATTCCATTGCACATTCTAATTTTCCTCCGCAGGAATTATTTTGCTCAAGTATTATCGCTGGCAACTGCAAGCCGGAGCTGGTTAAAGAGTTTAACGGTTTAAGATTTTTTTTCAAGCATAATTGTCCAGCTGTTTTTTGGATTTATAAAATGGAAAGCAGCCATTATGTAGTAGTAAAGACACTAGCAAATGAATCCCTTCAGTTTCAAAATATTTTAATACCTGGAACAATAACTCTTTTGGATGAGACTGTTGAATCTGCCTTCAGGGCACTCGACATAAAGGTTGATGCTATCTTGTCTGAACTTTTGCCAACAGGATCAGAATTGTTTGAATTGACAATTCCCCAAACCGATCTTTCACCTCTGATTCATCTTGATCCTTATAAGCCAAAAATTACTATTTCCGGAAGATCGATAATGCTCGATGCAGATGCTTTTTATTTACCGGTATTTTCATGGCTAAGTACTTTCCGGCTTAATAAACATACATCACTCGATATACACTTCGCTTTCGATTTATTGAATACGAAAACCTGTCGGATGTTGGCTTCCCTGTTCTTCCGTTGCAAAAAAATTGAATGTAGTGGTGTAAAACTCAAATATTATTGGGTATTTCCATCTGACGATACAGACCTCAAACAACTCGGCATTGAAATGCAATCGCTAATTGAAGCCCGGTTCGAGTTTATTGAAACAGAAGTATATGAGTGAAGAGATTTTGAAAGCCCTGATGCAACTGTTGGCAATCTTAGCCAAACAGGATGGAGGTGTTCTGGAAGGTCATGAGAAGTTTGTGTCTGGTTTCCTGTCATCACAACTCAGCGACGACAGGGTCAATGAATATATTACCATCTATCACAACTTTCTAAACGAATCAAAAGAAAAGCAAAGTGATTCAGCAGATTCAGGCCGGACGTCAATGAAAGACTCAGTGCGGACGCTTGCTATCTGCAAAAAGATCAATAAAACGCTGGTGCAAAAACAAAAGTTTATTGTACTGATACGTTTGCTTGAATTCTTTAAGCAGGACGCTGGCGGCTCCGTAAACCGTATGCAGATCGTAGAAACGGTGGCCGACGTTTTTAAAATTGAAAAAGAAGAATTTGAAGGCATCAGAAATTTCGTTCTCCAGGCAAATCAGATCGAGCCGACAGAAGTGGTGATTTCAGCCACTTCGTCAACCGCAGTCTGTCGCAAGTGCATTATACATCCGCTACTCGATGGAATGTGCAGGTTCTTTTTTGTAAAAACCATCAATGTTGTAATTTTCAAATACCAGGGAAACTCCGAAATATATCTGAACGGAATTGTCATTCGCCCTGATGTTGTTTCTTTATTTCCTCCTGGAAGCACACTGAGATTGCCTCATGGTTCAGTTTATTTTGCAACCATCATCAGCGCCTTCATGGAGGAAGAAGGAAAGGAAGAATTTTCTTTCAGCGCAAATATACTTGAACACCGTTTCCCAAATGGAAAAGTGGCGCTGCATGAGCTGACCATTCATGAACCATCAGGAAATCTGGTTGGAATAATGGGCGCGAGCGGTTCCGGAAAAACAACATTGCTTACATTGCTTTCGGGCCAGGAAAAACCATCAACCGGATCAGTCTATATTAATGGATTGGACCTTTTCAAATACAGAAAGCAACTGGAGGGTGCAATCGGATTCGTTCCGCAGGATGACCTGTTGATAGAAGATCTTACGGTTTTTCAGAATCTATATTATAACGCGAAACTGTGTTTCAGGAACTTTTCCGAGGAAGAACTGGTATCAAGAACAACGAAAGTTCTTACCTCGCTTGGACTGGAAGAAATAAGCTCATTGCAGGTAGGTTCACCGTTGAATAAAAAAATAAGCGGAGGGCAAAGAAAACGCCTGAATATTGGACTGGAGCTAATAAGAGAACCAGCTATTTTATTCCTTGATGAGCCAACATCAGGACTATCCAGCCGCGACTCAGAAAATGTGATGGACCTTTTGAAAGAATTGACCTTCAAAGGAAAACTCGTCTTTGTTGTTATTCATCAACCTAGTTCAGACATTTTTAAAATGTTTGATCGGATGTTGATCCTGGACACAGGCGGTTACCCTGCTTATTATGGCAATCCTATTGAGGCGGTAATGTATTTTAAAAGAGTAACAAAACAACTCAATGAAAATGTGGGCGAATGTTACGCGTGCGGAAGTGTGAATCCGGAGTTGATCTTCAATCTAATTGAGTTGAAAGAGCTGGATGATTACGGAAACTACACAACTACCAGAAAGATCAGCCCGGAACATTTCTATCAACTATATCGTGAGAATACCCGCGTTGAACAAAAGCGGGAGTCAAAAGAAGGGAAACTAAACAAAACCCTGCAAATTCCCGGCAAGCTTAAACAAATACTGATTTATTTTAAAAGGGACTTTCTATCAAAAAGCTCCAATCTCCAGTATATGATCATCAATCTTCTGGAGGTTCCGGTACTTGCATTGTTTTTATCTCTCTTCATCCGGCACACCAATGAATCCAAAACAAGCGAATACTCATATTTTCATAATGAGAATATACCTGCGTTCTTTTTCATGGCTGTACTCGCTGCCCTCCTGGTGGGCTTAACCGTAAGCGCCGAAGAGATATTCCGCGATCAAAAAATATTGAAACGAGAACGTTTTCTGCACCTGAGCAGATTATCCTATCTGCTAAGCAAGGTTGGCCTGCTTTTTCTTTTATCGATAATACAAACAATACTTTTTATTATTGTCGGTTTCATAATACTCGATATTAAGGAGAATTATACCACATTCGGACTTATACTGTTTTCTGTTTTCTGTTTTGCTAACCTGTTCGGACTTGTTCTTTCTTCAACATTTAACAGTCCGGTAACTATTTACATAATTATTCCTTTAATCATCATTCCCCAAATGGTATTGGGTGGGGCCATGTTTCAATTCAGCAAACTGAACGAACTGTTTGGAGGCGGATATAAAGTTCCGCAGATCAGTAACACCATGGTTTCGCGTTGGGCATATGAAGCGGTAGCGCTGGATATGTTTATTAATAACTCGTTTGAAAAGGAAAAATACAGGCTGGACCGTTTTGAAAGTAAGTTCAATTACAAACAGGTATACCTGTTTCCTCTGATCGAAGATAAGCTGGGGAAAGACACCGGCTCGCTAAAAATTTCTGACGAACTATTTGCGGGCATCGCCGATGAACTGGATAAACAACAAACAGAAGCAATATCATTTGGCTGGAAGAGCCCAAAGCAAAAAATAACGCGCGAAAACGCAGCTCAAATACTCACCGGTTTAAAAGATTTTTACAAGGACAAATTCATTGAAATAGAACAAATCATTGAAGACGACAAAATAGAGTCTTCAAAGGCCAAGGGCGGAATGAAAGAATACGAAAAACATAAATTCAAATATCATAATCAACACCTGGAAGATCTGCTAACCAATGCTATTGAAAAGGAAAAAATAACCTTCGACGGAAATTCCTTTACACAGGTAATAGATCCGGTTTTCAAAGACGCAGGAGGATCAAAGATTTTGAACATCGATGCCGCCTTGTTCACCCCGGTTAAATATTTATTTGGCATGAAACTACCTTCCTATTGGTTCAACTTAATTATGATCTGGACAATAAACATCATTACATTTTTACTTCTTTTCTGGGATGTGCCTAAAAAACTGCTCGACCTATTTTCGTCAGCACAAAACTTCATTAAAAAATAAAAAATGAACAATATAAATATGTACCCAATGAAAAAATCACTGATACTATTAGGATGCGTTCTCCTTCTTTGCACGTGCGGAGAAGACAAAGACGACATGGACCAGGAACTGATCAATCAAATGAATAAAGACACTACAGATGTTTCAGTATCACAGGAAGTGTTAGATGACATTATGCAGACACTGCCCTCCCCGAACGAAATCGCAAATATCATTTCCAAATCAAAAACTGGATTTAATAAAGAAATAATGATTCCCGTTAATTCCTGTTACAACTTTACTGATAAATACAGTCAGGATATTGCTTTAGGCGCATATGGTGTTTATATGGGTTATATTAATATGAATGACAGAACCATTTACGTACTTGAATATCTGGAGTGCATCAGAGATCTGGCCGCAGAAATAAAGGTTGATCAGTTTTTTGATTTCAGCACCCTGAGTCGCTTATAGAAGAATAAAAACAATGTCGACTCGCTGATACATTTTTCAACGGAAAACTTTAATTAGTTAGATAGTCATTTACGTGAACAAAAAAGAGGCGACCTAAGCGT
>CBIHPU010000082.1:0-9958 GCA_966211935.1 uncultured bacterium
ATGGGAATTCCGTTGACCAATTTAGCTATTGCGTGGACGCTTAAAAATCCAAACGTAAGTACCACAATACTGGGTGCATCGAAAGTTTCTCAACTGACCGAGACCATAAAGTCTCTTGATGTACTGCCGCTTATTACTTCTGAAATTATGGAGCGCGTTGAAGGTATTCTTGAAAACAAACCCAAAGCGCCGGCTTATTAATTTTTTTCGGGTTCCGGTTTCAATAACAATAATCTAAATGAAGGATTTTTTTAAAGGATTAAAAGTTGTTGAACTGGCGGGCGTGCTTGCCGGTCCGGCAACGGGTTATTTTTTTGCGGAGCTTGGAGCTAGTGTCACTAAAATTGAGAACAGTAAAACGGGTGGTGATGTCACAAGAAGCTGGAAACTTTCAGTTGAAAACAAAAAACAAAAAGGTTCTGCATATTATTACAACGTAAATCTTCTGAAAAAGATTTTGTTTGCTGATCTTTCCAATCCATCGCAAAATAAAAAAGTACAAAAACTGATAGCTGATGCTGATTTGTTGATTGTGAATTTTAAAAAAGGTGATGCAAAAAAGTTCGCGCTTACTTATGATGAATTAAAAAAAATAAATCCTTCGCTCATTTACGCGTCAATCACCGGATTTGGGGATAATGATGAGAGGTTGGCTTACGATCTGGTGTTACAGGCTGAAAGTGGATTCATGAGCATGAACGGGACAGAAGAGAGCGGACCGATAAAAATGCCGGTGGCCTTCATCGATCTGTTTGCGGCGCATCAGCTGAAGGAAGCAATTCTGATTGCATTATTGAAACGATATAAAACCGGCAAGGGTTCTAAAGTTTCTGTTTCTTTATTTGATGCCGCGCTGGCTTCGCTGGCAAACCAGGCATCCAATTACTTAAATGCAGGTTATGTACCCGGTTTGCAGGGATCACTTCATCCTAACATCGCTCCTTATGGAGAAATTTTTCAAACGCGGGATAAGAAGAAAGTAACGTTTGCTGTTGGAAGTGATAATCAGTTTCAAAGGCTTTGCGCAGTTCTTAAAATCCCCGCATTATCGAAAATAAAACGATTTAGTGATAATGTTTCCAGGATAAAGTACAGGAGGGCGCTTGAATTAAAGTTAGGACCACAGGTTAAAAAAATCAATTGCAGTATCCTGTTGCAGGCCTGCAAACGTGAGGGAATACCCGCCGCCCAGGTTAAGAATCTAAAAGAGGTATTTCATTTGTCAGAAGCGAATAAATTGATAATTGAAAGAAAAACTTCAGATGGCAAAAAGCGGGCAATCCGATCTTTTGTCTCTCAGATGAATATTAACATCTAATCGTTGAAATATTAAGTTTTACTGTGTGTCTGCTCCTTTCAGTGTGGTAACTTTGCATAAATTCCAACTCGGATCGTGTTATTTAAGAGGTATCTATTTTTATCCCTGATATTGATTTGTCTGGTTGGCAACAGCTTTGCGCAAAGAAGAAAATCGCGTTATGAATTATTTGGTGCAATTGGTTTCAGCAGTTTTCTCGGCGACCTTGGAGGTGCCAACCAGATTGGAACTCACTTTATAAAAGATCTTGACATGATCGCGACCCGTCCTGTATTATCGGGTGGTATTCGCATAAAACCATATTCCTACCTGGGCATAAAGGCTGTTTTAACCTTAGGCGTGTTGCGGGGAGACGATAAATGGACTACTGAGCGCTTCAGGAATAACCGTAATCTTAACTTCAGATCACCAATAGTTGAATTATGCACACAGGCCGAGTTTTATTTCGTCAGAGAACGCGCAATTAAAATATACAGCTTTAAAACTATTGGAAGAAAAAAGAAAAATCTCTCTGCTTACGCATTTGCGGGTGTTGGAGGGCTTTTTTTTATGACTCAATGCAGATATGACGTAAAGTGGTACAATCTGAAACCGCTAAGTACCGAAGGTCAGGGATTACCAGGTGGAGCAAAGCCCTATAAATTGGTTACGGTAGTTATTCCTTATGGTTTGGGTGGCAGGTGGACACTGGATAGAAAGTATAGTGTTTCAATGGAAATTGGTCTTCGTTACGCGTTCACAGATTATATTGATGATGTCAGCACTGTTTATTATGATCCGCAGGTATTAACTGCTCAGAAAGGAACGATAGCTGCAAATCTCGCAGATCCAAGTATTGGTAATATTCCCGGTGCGACCAAGCCTGCCAACGGTGTCGCGGCCCAACGCGGTAATTCAAGCGCGAAGGACGCATATTCTTTTGTTCAATTCAGCGTGAATTATAAAGTCTATAAAAAGGCGAAAAGAAGAACCCGTTCCAAATTCTAAATTGCCTGTTTCTTAACGTTACGTCAGCGATTTTCAATTCTTATCCTGAAAAATAAAGCAGGATTTTGTTTAATATTGTTACAACTAAAACATCAATGAAAAAGTCAGTCTGGTACGCTTTCGTTTTCCTTTTTTTATTATCGCGCCTGATTGACAGTGGTAAAGCTGTGCAGAATTATCTGGCAGACGCGAATTCAGTTACAGGCATCTGCGTTGATTACGATAAAATTTCTTTTTCATTGGGGTTGAAGTCAAATGCCGATAATGTTGCAATAAAAGGAAGAACCACTTACAAAAACTTTAATTTTTCTTTCGGCGGCAACAAATGGATAGCAGAAGCATCTTACCGCTATTACAAAGGATTTTATGATAAGAATACTGCCCTGTATGATACATCCTACAGAGCCGGGAAACCGTATTACCAGGACCCTTCTATGCGTGTGCAACAAACAAAAGCGAAGTTCCTTTATTTCAAAAATCACAGAAATTTCTCATACAGAGCTGCCTACGGTAATACCTACAGGCAATTAAAATCCAGCGTCACTTTCATTTTAGGTGGAAATATTTATTCGAATAAAATGAGTACCGACACATCTTTTTTTCCTAAACAGGTGCGTGAGTTTTATTATGCCGATGATTCACTTCGTCGTCTTAATGTGGTGGGTGTTTCGGGTGGTGGAGGAGCAGGGGTGAACATTGTTTTTTTCAAGCGCTTTTTCGCGAATCTTATATTTACGCTTTATGCGGAGCCGCAGTGGAGATATTATGACCGGATTAATGCTCCCAGTGGAACTTTATGTTATTTATCCGCTTCCGGTGACGCGCGTTTCGCTATCGCTTATAACGCGGAGAATTTTTTTATTTCATTCAATACTTTCAGTGATTTTGTCGCAGTAAATTCAACCGCGCTCACTATTTCATCTAAATTTATTTCGGGTTCCTTTAACATCGGTTACCGCTTTAAGGTAAAAACGCCTAAACTGTACGCGAAGTTTCAGGAGACCAAATTTTACAAAATGCTTTAATAGATGAGTTACGCTTCACTTGAGGAATGTATTAGTGATTTAGAGAGAAACGGACACCTGAAGCGGATAAAGCAGGAAGTTGATCCGAACCTGGAAATGGCAGCGATTCATTTGCGTGTGCATGAAGCTGGCGGTCCCGCGTTATTGTTCGAGAATGTAAAAGGCTGCCGGTATAAATGTGTTTCCAATATTTTCGGAACAACTGAACGCAGTAATTTTATTTTCCGTAATACTATTGATAACGTAAAAAAGCTGATCGAAATTAAAAATGATCCGTCAGCCATCCTCAAAAATCCGCTAAAAGCAATTTCAACAGGATTAAGCGCGAGAAACGCTTTTCCTAAATCAGTTTCACTTCCTTCCGGTTTTGAGGAAATAAGAATCTCTGATCTTCCTTTAATTAAACACTGGCCAATGGACGGTGGCGCTTTTATTACGCTGCCACAGGTCTATTCTGAAGATCCTGACAAACCAGGTATAATGAATTCCAATCTCGGAATGTACAGGATTCAACTGAATGGTAACGCGTACAAAATTAACGAGGAAATAGGGTTGCACTACCAGATCCATCGTGGAATTGGAGTTCATCAATCAAAATCTGTTGCACGCAATCAGAAATTAAAGGTGAGCATTTTTGTTGGAGGTCCGCCCGCACATACCTTCTCCGCGGTTATGCCTTTACCTGAGGGAATTTCCGAACTCACTTTTGCAGGCGCGCTTGGTGGAAGAAGATTTCGTTATTCTTATGTTGATGGGTATTGTATTTCAACCGACGCTGATTTTATTATTACAGGAGAAATTGAAAATGGAATGAATAAACCGGAAGGTCCCTTCGGTGATCATTTGGGTTATTACAGTCTCACACATGACTTTCCGGTTTTGCGCGTGCATAAAGTCTATGCAAAGAAAAATGCTTTATGGCCTTTTACTGTTGTAGGTCGTCCTCCGCAGGAAGACACTGCTTTTGGTAACATGATCCACGAAATTGCGGGTAGTTCCATCAAAGTTGAAATTCCGGGAGTAAAAGAGGTGCACGCTGTTGACGCTGCCGGTGTGCATCCATTATTACTTGCTGTTGGCAGCGAACGTTACACTCCTTACCTGAATGAAAAACGTCCCTCCGAATTGATCACTCAGGCAAATCATATTCTTGGATCTGGGCAGTTAAGTCTTGCAAAATATCTTTTTATAGCCGCGGCAGATGACAGAAAACTTGATCCGCATAATGAAGTAGAATTTTTCAGGTATGTACTCGAGCGGATTCGCTTTGACCGCGATCTTCACTTTCATACGAATACATCTATTGATACATTGGATTATTCAGGAACAGGATTAAACAGCGGAAGTAAAATTGTTTTTGCTGCTTATGGTGATAAAGTGAGAGAATTAGGAATAAGTATTTCAGGTTTTCCAGGTGAAATTTTGCCCGGATTTGAAAATCCTAAACTTATTTTACCTGGCGTTGTTGCAATTAAAGGAAACGCGTTCAGGGATTATGTCGCAACTAAGAATGAAATGATTGGCTTTACTTCCGCACTTTCAGAGAAAAAAGAAATGCTAAAAACATTTCCGCTGATGGTAGTGTGTGATGATAGTGAATTTATTTCCGCTGATTTGAAAAATTTTCTTTGGGTCACGTTTACAAGAAGTAATCCTTCCCATGATATTTACGGTGTGAATGAATTTTACGATTACAAACATTGGGGTTGTGAAGGACCGCTGATCATTGACGCGAGAATAAAACCTCATCATGCCCCGCCTCTGTTAAGGGACGAAACAGTAGAAAAAAGAATAGACAGGATCTTCGCAAATGGCGGCAGCCTTTTCGGGCTAATAAAATAATATTGAATTAAAGTATAAGGCTCATGGCAACTTTCAACCTTCTAACTTTCCAAACTTTCCAAACTTTCCAAACTTTTTAAACTTTCACAACCTCCAACTTTCATAACTTTCACAACATCTAACTTTTAACTTTCACAACTTTCATAACTCCAACCAATGCTCACATTCATCGTCGCCATAGCTGAGAATAACGTAATAGGAAAAGACAACAAATTAATCTGGCATCTTCCCGCTGATCTGAAATTCTTTAAGCAAACAACATTGGGTCACCCTATTGTTATGGGAAGAAAAACTTTTGAGTCAATTGGAAAGCCCTTGCCAGGCAGAAGAAACATTGTCCTTACCAGGAACAAAGATTACAGTCATGAAGGTGTTGAGGTTTATTATACTCCGGAAGACTTATTGAAGAATTTGCCGCGGAACGAAGAAGTTTTTGTTATTGGCGGCGCGGAAATTTTTAAGATTCTGTTTCCATATGCGGAGAAAATGGTGATCACACGCGTACATGAAAATTTTGAAGGTGACATTTATTTTCCGGAACTGAATTATTCGAAGTGGCAGAAAACCTGGTTTGAAAAACACAGCAGGGATGAAAAGAACCCGTATGATTACACTTTTGAGATTTACGAAAAGAAGTGATCTATCGTAACGCGGAAATCATTGTTCTGGCCACTTCTGTGTAACCTGAACCTTTAGCCATAAAACTCATTGCTCCAAGCTGTAATGCTTTAGAAACTGTTTCGTTTGAATAATCTGTACTCCACACAAAAACCGGAATTGATTTAATTGTGTTTACGCGTTTTATTTCACGCAAAGTATCAAATCCATCAAGGCGCGGCATATTTACGTCCAGTAATATGGCGCTTGGGAATGGCTCTTTCAGGTCCTGAAAAATTCCTCTGCGCAACAGGTAGTCCAGTAATTCTTCTCCATCATAAACGGCGGTAATTTTATTTTTATTATTTGCAGCTGATATAGCGCGATGAATAAAGAAATGATCATGCTTGTCATCGTCAGCTACCAGGATATGTATTGGATTGTTCAAGGTGGAAGATTTTATGGGGCCCGGATTAATCCGATCAATAAAAATGCCACGGGAAATTTTCTGCGGAATTACGATGATCGGTTTGTTTAAACGGACGCGTTGTGCAGGTTGAGAAAATCAACAGCAATTAGTCTATATTGTGCTATATGTGTATGTTAGACCATGCTTCATTCCTTTCCGGAAATTTTTTTCGGTGTTAACAACGTACACCCCGAAAGCCTCGTATTTAGTGGGTTTGCGACTTTTTTTCTCAACTACAAAGTATTTTATTTCTTGTAATCGGTTTCTTTGAGTTTGTCTGGCAAAAATGTTGACAAGGAAGAAATATGCTTGAATTTAATGATCATAAAATTGTTCTTGTAGAAGATGATAAGAACGATGTTTTTTTATCTATGCTCGCCTTTAAGGAAATTGGTCTCGAGCAAAATGTAATTGTGCTTAAGAACGGGGAGGAAGCTATTAATTATATAATAAAACGCCAGGACATTAACGGGTCTAAATATTCTCCGGGAATCAAACTGGTGTTGCTGGATTTGCGAATGCCGAAAGTAGATGGGTACCAGGTTTTGGAATCCTTGAAATGTTATCCGCCTACTGCTCATATTCCGGTTGTGATTCTGGCAACTGCAGGAGAGGATCCGGATATTAAACGTTGCAGAGACATGGGTGCCAACAGTTATATTGAAAAGCCTGTTACTGCGGATGAGTTTATGAAAGTTGTCGGACTTTTAGGAAACTATTGGCTGCGCGTAGATAAATTCTGATTAGCGTCCGCAGAAATTTTTTTGTAATACTTAAGAGTGAGTTCATTTCCATCGAATACAGCGTAGCTTCGGTAATTCACCCATTCGCCAAGGTTAACGTAGCGCGAGGAATTTCCTACCAGCACGTCGATCGGTAAATGCCTGTGACCAAAAACGTAGTAATCAAAATGCTCTTCTTTTTCTTTTTCCCTGCAGAATTGCAGAAGATATTCTTTGTCGCCCAGGTACACTTTATCTGTATCTCCTTTACCGATGCGGCTCTTGCCGCTTAAATAATGACCCAGCCACATTGAGAAATTTGGGTGAAGTCGCGCATACATCCATTGGCATACACTGCTTCTGAAAAACCATTTCATCAGCTTGTACATTGTATCGCCGGGACCTAGCCCATCGCCATGACCGATAAAGAATTTTTTCCCACTGAATTCTTTTACAACAGGATCCTTAAATATTTTAATGCCGATCTCTTTTTCAAGATAACCGTACATCCACATATCATGGTTGCCTGTAAAAAGTGTTATCGGAATTCCCGCGTCGCTCAGTTCCGCGAGTTTTCCAAGCGTTCGCACAAATCCTTTTGGTACGGTGTATTTATGTTCAAACCACCAGTCAAAAAGATCGCCCAGCAAATAGATCTCCTTCGCTTCATCTTTTATCTCATCCAGCCAGGCGCATAGCATTTTTTCTCTTTCAAGACTAGTCTCAGGAGTTGGAACGCCGAGGTGAAAATCACTGGCAAAAAATATTTTATTTTTTTCTGACATCAGTTAGAAGGAAACTATATCTCTCACGAAACGTTTTGGGTTCATTTTATCCAGGCGGATATTGATCATAATTTTTTGCAGGAAATTCCAGTCGTTGGCTTCTATTCCCGACTTTATATTATTTGAATAAGCTAAAGGTATATAAATATTAAGCGCTTCTTTCATCACATCACTGTTAATTCCAAAATCGTAAAAGAATTTTTCATTCTTGTCGGGGATTCCGTCGTTACCACTCGTACCGATATCTGCAAACAGACCAATAATTTTTAAAAAGCGTGGCGATTTTATGTTGATTGCAGCGATATATTTATTCGTTTGACCTGAGAACATCCGTGTTTTAAATCCGCCATCCGCTTCAACGTAAAATTGCCCGTTCAATCCGTTGTCAGTAGTTCTTCCAAAATATAAATATTCAAACGAATAATCCTGGTAACCTTTAATTCCGCCCATCCTGAAACGCGCGTCAATAGTGTTTGAAGTTGAAAACATATTGCCCGCAAATACACGAAAATCAAAACCGTTGTTGTTGCGGTTCATGGTCCAGTGAAATTTAAATTCTGCCCATGCTTTTGTGAACGGCGCGGGATCATTTAAAAAGAAATCTTTCCCTCCCGCCTGAAAACATACACGTAAAGAATAATTGTTCATGGCGGAATTATTCAGGTGGTAATAGTTAAGCTCGCCAAAACTTCTTGTTTTTCTTTCAGCCGAAAATTGTACGGGTTCTACACTAAAATCGCCGCTTTGGGTTTCAAGGTCAACCATTACAGCGTGAAGACTGAACTTGTTTACTTTTTTAGAGCGCGCGTTTTTCTTTTTCAGCTCAAACTGGTAATAGTTTTCAAAGCGGTTGTAATTCTGATCAAGGGGGACATCGGAATACGCGAAACGTTTAATAAATAATCCCGCATTTATTTCCTGGAATAATTTGTCAGGATGCAGGTTAAAATGAAGATCGCCCAACCCAGCAAGCTTTCCGTTTCTGAAACCATACATTGGCGCAAGATCATAATCGAATTTCTTTTGAAGATCAAAATCATTATGAATGAAGATCCCGGCCATAAAACCGTTGTATTCATTATAACCTATTATCGGGAGATAAAATACCTGTGTCCTCGCCGGATTTTCAAGTACTGCTCCCAATTTCACTTGCAGTGGTTCAAATTTTTTGAATGTTCCTTTCAGGCGTAGGCGGTTGTTGTGCCTGTTTATTTCCGGCATGCTGAGCCAGGGATCAATTATGAACTCATCAACTTCAGTTGCGGGAAAACCAAGCCATTTTTCGCCTTCAAAACCATCGTACCAGACAACTCCTTTTAATTTTCCATTATTTGTTCCGCCTATAAGAACCGGGCCTTTTATTTCACCTGTGTTCCTGATCAAAATTTCATACGAACCGCCTGGAGTTTTTTTGAAATCAACGATCTTATAATCCAGTTTCTTTGTTGTGCCTATCATATCATCAAAGCACCACGAAAGATCTTTTCCGCTGAAATACTCCATGGTCTTTCGCAAATCAGCCGGGTAGGGATGGGTGAATTTAAAATGGTCAAAATAAAAATGCATCGCTTCATCAAACTTCTGTTCTCCCATGTAGTGAAAAAGGTAATCGAATACAACCGCGCTTTTTGCATACACCATAGCACCGTAATTGGCTTCAGAAAAATCACCAGAATGAATCTGTAAAGGCTGATCGCGATTCTCACGCGCGGATTTGGCATAAAGAAAATAATATTGGTAGGCGTTATCAAAATTCTGCATACCTAAAAATTTCTCGGTTGAATCTCGTCCCAGGATCGCTCCCACACGCGCACCCGGATATTTTGAGCGCATGTACCGCAGTTCGTTAAATGAATTCAATCCTTCGTCCATCCACGCGTTAATTCTTTCGTTGCTGCCCAGCATTCCGTAAAACCAGTTGTGACCCACTTCATGCATTATAACATTTTCAAGTTCAAAATCACTGCTTGCTTCGCCAATTATCGTTACGTTAGGATATTCCATTCCTCCTCCGGCGCTTATTGTTCCATCAACTGCGGTAACATGATTGTATTGATAGTCCCCGTTCCATAACGAATAAAAAAATGTTGCGTCACTGATGTATTCAATGCTGCGCGTCCACAATTCAAAATTGTTATCGGTGAACAGCGCCCAGCAGGTTACGGTTCTTTTGCTTTTTGGAAGCAGTACTTCTCCTTTCAAGACATTAAATC
>CBIHPU010000083.1:0-9864 GCA_966211935.1 uncultured bacterium
TTTTTTACTGAGAGCAGGTTTTTGTAATGATCAATCACTTCGCTTAGCCAGGGATATACACGCGCGCTGGCGTAATTCTCCTTCACCTCCTGCAAATACGCTAAAAGTTGATATTTCTTGTATTCGAAATCAATGAGGTGCTCTGTAATCCAGTTTCTGTTCAATGTCATCTTTAACCTTTATACAGTTTATACTAAGATATTTGTTTAAAAGTTTCGATTCAACATTTTTGGCATGATCTTTATTAACTATAAATTTGTTAAAAATCATCTCGATACCGTAATGAAAAACATTTTCAGAAACCTCGCCGCTATTATGCTGGCAATCGTATTTCTTTCTTCATGTGTACCCGCGCGTAAACTTGATGAAGCCAACGCAAAACTTACAACCTGCGAAAGCGAACTCGCAAACCTTAAAAAATCAGCGCTGGATAACGAAGCCAAAGTAAAAGAGTTGAACGAACTTGTGAGCAAGATGACCAAAGAACAGATCAGTCTCAGCAGAGATACGAATCTTCTTGGGAGCAATTATCGTAACCTGACAGCTCAGTATGACAAACTGAATAAGACCAACATGGAACTTACCGACAGGCTGAGAGAAATAATGGAGCTTGTGGAAAAGAGCAATAAAAAGCTTACAAGCGACCTGGAGCTTACGCAGGATCAGCTACTGAAAAAACAGGAGGAATTGAAAGCGCTTGAAACATTGCTTAACAAGCAGAAAATGGACCTGGATATGTTGAGTGCGGAATTGAAAAAGCGTGAAGCGAGAGTGAATGAACTGGAAGATGTATTGAGGAAAAAAGATGAAGCGGTAATGGCGCTGAAGAAAAAATTAAGCGAGGCGCTATATAGTTTCGAGAATAAAGGATTAACCATTACAATGAAAAATGGAAAGGTTTACGTTTCAATGGAAGAATCGCTTTTATTTCAGAGCGGAAAGACCAATGTTGAACCGAAAGGAATTGAAGCGCTTAAGCATCTTGCAAAAGTACTGGAGCAAAATGCAGACATCAATGTAATGGTTGAAGGACATACAGATAATGTTCCCATGAAAGGAAGCGGAGAAATAAAAGACAACTGGGATCTGAGCGTTATGCGCGCGACATCCGTTACCAAGATTATTCTGGGCGGAACCAGTATAGATCCAAAACGCATTACAGCTGCGGGTCGTGGAGAATATTTTCCTATTGATTCGGCAAATACAAGTGATGCCCGCAAAAAGAATCGCCGAACAGAAATTATCCTTACACCTAAGCTCGACGAACTGTTCAAGGTTCTTGAGACGAATTAATAATACAATTTTTGAAAGTGAAAAATCCCGGTTAAGTGCCGGGATTTTTTTTAAAATACAAAGTTGAACGCGCCGCTAAAAGCCCAACCGCGCAGATTTCGGTTTTCTATAAGCGGAAGAAAATAATTGGCGCGTGTATCAATACAGATATATTTATTTTTAAAAAGTTCAACTCCAATGTTTGGACTAACGGTGGGGATCCAGTCCGTTTTAGTGTCGGTACTACCCACTGCAAGTCCGGTTTTATAGCCTATATACAGGTTGAAGAATTTGTTTGTTCCTCTACCGAAGTGGCGACTGTAAAAGTCCTGACCGAACTCAAACATAAATAATTCTTCGTACGCAAGAGAATCGGTTTTAATAGAATCTTTATTCGCTTTGTATGCTCCAAGCTCAAAGAAACTTTTTCCTCTTGTAAAGAGGTATTTCAAATTCATTCCCTGGTAAACTTCATGCGACAATCCCTGTTTTGGTTGCTCGACCATAAGATAAGTGTATTCCACGCCCGGCATATGCACAAAATTTATCCGTGTGTAAGATGGACTGGTTGTTTCGTCGCGGATTACTGCCTTAATAGTGTAGGTACTATCAACAGATTCCAGCATTTTAATTTTTCTCTTTACAGCATAAATCTGCGAGTCGATTCTGCGCGTTCTCTCCCAATGTTCGTAATATTTTGCGGATTTAACTGAATCAATCTTCTGCTGCATCTTTTCGTATTCATCTTTTGTTTTTAAAAGATATTCCAGCTGTAAATTCGCTTCAGTTTTCTGGTTGTCCTGGTTGAATGAGTGTAACTCTTTGGAGCTTACATAACCCATGGAAGCAATGACTGAGTCGACATATTTCGCGTCTTTTTTCGGAATAGTAAAATGAAAAGTGTGAGATGTTTTTGTCTCATCCTGTTTTATGATCGTATAATTTTTTGAATTCAGCCATGTTTCGAATTTCTTTCTCACGGGATTAAAATCAGCACTGTACACTTCGTAGATCCATTCGGTGGAACTTACAAAGTAATCGTCGGAATACTTTCCATATTTGGAATAAGACTGGGCGCTTGAAATTTCGCAGGATAGCAGAATGATCAAGATCGAAAAGAGAATCTTCTTCATTATAGATTTTTTTTTCAAAGATACAGCAACAGTCAGGCAGGTTGGGAAATAAAAATTATCGTTTATCCATAACGGAAAAAATAAGTTTTGCGGAATATGCAAAAGTTTCAGGCGGCGAGAGAAAAATTTTCAGGGTAAATCTTCCTCTGTTTAAACTTTATCACGCACGGTGAATTGTGAAACTCAATCATTTCATCCATGCTGTGAAAATACTTTATCACTTCTTCAGTCAGTGCGAAAGTGCCGGAATGATTAATGGCGCAGAAATAAGAAGAGTATTCCCAGTTGTCCAGTCTGTCACAACATCCCAGGTCGACCGGCAGGCGATGAATAAACTTAATAAGATCATTAAGACAATGATCGGAACTGACGCATTCACGTTTTGCGGGGCTATCAAACAATTTTCCCTTTCTCTGTATGTCTTTATTGAATGCCTGTGTATAAGAAGAAAGTACGAGTCCGAACTGGTTACTGATGAGATGCGGATGAACAGGTTCAGAGGATTTAAGTTGAAAAAAATTTCTTAAAGTTTTATGGTCTTCTATGCGCACAATAAAATGAATCTGATCGGGCAAGAGGCAATATGCAAGCGTTTCGGAAACCGGTAGAAAAAGATCACAATATCTTTTTAAGAAATAATTGTAATTACGGTCGCTGAGAAATGCTTTTTCCCATCCTACGGTTTGCAACTGGAGATAATACGTGTTTCGCGGAAGTAGTTCAGTAAAGTGTTTCATTTGTATAAAATAAGAAAGCAAAAATAGAATTGTGTGAATAGAGTTCGGCAGGGAGTTTGGAAAATAAACTTATTAACCAGAGGATTGAGATGTTGATAAAATAGGAGGATTTAAATGGAGATTGGCATGGTTTTTAGAACTTTCCGGGAGCTAACATTCGGAAACCTAACCTCCGGGGTGCTAACATTCTAAGACCTAACTTCCGGACACCTAACTTCACACAATCTATCTTTCTCAAACCTAACTCCCGGATCCTTACCTTTCGAACACTTCAACTTCATCCTACAATCCTACCCCCCTACTTCTCCAATCGCCCCCAAACTCCAAGCGGTAACTTTATCCCACTTGCCGCAGGTAGATAAAGTTCGCCAACCGATAATTCGGAATTGTTTTTCTTCGCGAACAACTTCAGTAAATTTTCCGGTACCAACGCCGAAAAGCCGAGTGAATACGCATTTAAGATCAGCAAATGGTTTTGCGGATCCAATATCTCAAGCACGCCCTGCATCATCTCTGCGATATTCTCTTCCAGCTTCCACTTTTCACCATCCGGACCATGACCATATGCGGGTGGATCAAGAATAATTCCCTGGTAATGGTTGCCTCTCCTCTGCTCCTTCTTCACAAACTTCAGCGCATCGTCTACCAGCCAGCGAATGTTGTCCAATTTAGATTTGGTCATATTCTCATTTGCCCAGGTGACCACTTGTTTAATCGAATCAACGTGCGTTACATCCGCGCCTGCGGCACGAGCTGCCAACGACGCTCCTCCTGTATAAGCAAAAAGATTCAGAAATTTCTTCTTCTCACTCTGACCGGAAAAATAATTATAGATCACGTCCCAGTTCACAGCCTGTTCTGGAAAAACGCCAACGTGTTTGAACGATGTCAGTCCCAACCTGAAAGTAATTTTTTTCGCAGCCTCAAATCCATAGTTAATGGTCCATTGATCCGGCATCTTTTTAAAACGTTTCCATTCTCCTGATGAACTTGATCTCGGAACAAACTTTACGTGCGCCTTCTGTTCCCATTCTTTTTTACTCCATATTGCAGGCCACACAGCCTGCGGCTCTGGTCGTATTGTAATAAACTCTCCGAATCTCTCCAGCTTTTCAAAATCTCCGCAATCCAGCAATTCGTAATTCTTCCAATTCTGCGGCGCGAGTAATTCAAATTTTGTCCTGATTTCTTTCATGTTTCTTATGGAGTTGTTGACGCGACCGGAAGAATCTTCCCATTAAAATATTTATGTCCACTTATAGAAAAATCTCCAATAAATTCGGCCATCTCTTCAGAATTCAGTGGCGCTTTATAACCAGGAAAGGCGCTTGCAAGCATTTCGGTGTTTACCGCTCCAAGGGCAAGACAATTCACTGAAATATTTCTGTTCTTAAATTCTTCTGCAAGACACTCAGTTAATCCGGCCAATGCCATTTTACTTGAGGAATATGCGGACAGCCCTGGAAATTTTGACTGTCCCTGAACACCGCCCATGCTGCCGATATTCACAATATGTGTTTTGCGTTTTCCTCCCATCGTTTTTAATAACGACTGCATCAGGAAAAACGGAGCAAAAACATTTACGTTATACACCTTTTCAAGTTCCTCAGCCTTAATTTTCTCAAATTTTTTATTGACGAGGAAGCCCGCGTTATTTACAACAATATCCAAATGTTTAACGGCCGAAAAAACATTTTTTGCAATCAGCTGAATATTTTCTTTTTTTTCTAATGAAAATGGGAGAATGTGTATTACAGTATCGCGATTTATTAACGCGCAGTCCTTCTTCAATTTCTCCAACTTCTTGTTGTCGCGGCTTATTACAAAAATATTTTTCGCGCCTTGTGCGGCAAAGTATTTTGTAAGCTCAAACCCGATTCCGCGCGAAGCGCCGGTTAGTAAGATGTTCAATGTTTTGTTGTTTATTGCAGCAGAACAATTCTACCAATTCTGCAGCGGGATCAAAGTTGCAAAATAAATTCCAGAATTTTATGCAGGGTGTTTTTCACCCGGAGGTGGTGGAGTCAGCGGAGAACGCGAAGGTAAAAGAACTATTTTTCTCGCGACGATCGCAACGACGTGACGTGATTTCACGCATAGGCAATTACCAAAAATGTCCCTTCAAGCCTTTGTGTCTTTTCGATACATTGAACATTGTAACTTTCAAAACTTCGAACTTTTTATGTACCTAAGAGTTTCAAAATATTCACGCGGAGTACCTGCTTTCAAACTTTCTAAACTTTCAAACTCGCAACTTTCTAAACTTTCAAACTCCCAACTTTCTAAACTTTCAACTCCCCTACCTCTTCGCGTACATCTCCTGGTAATATTTCTGATAATCGCCAGACGTTACGTTCTTCAGCCACTCTTCATTATCAAGATACCACTGAACAGTTAACTCAATTCCCTGCTCAAATGTAACTGAAGGTTTCCATCCAAGGTCTTTCTGCAATTTACCGGAATCAATAGCATAACGCAGATCGTGACCGGCGCGGTCGGTTACAAATGTGATCAGCTGTTCAGACTCACCATCTTTTCTTCCAAGTTTCTTATCCATCACTCTGCACAACAATCTAACAACATCAATATTTTTCCACTCGTTGTGACCGCCAATATTGTAAGTGCTTCCAACTTTTGCCTTATGAAAAATGATATCAATTGCTTTTGCATGATCTTCAACAAATAACCAGTCGCGCACATTTTCACCTTTACCATAAACCGGCAGGGGCTTTTTATTTTTAATGTTATGAATGATAAGCGGAATCAGTTTCTCCGGAAAATGATAAGGCCCGTAATTATTGCTGCAGTTGGAAATTACAACCGGCAATTTGTAAGTGTCATGATACGCGCGCACAAAATGATCGGATGATGCTTTGCTGGCAGAATACGGAGAATGCGGATCATAAGGCGTCTCTTCCGTAAAATAACCGGTCGCTCCCAACGTGCCATAAACTTCATCTGTAGAAACGTGATAAAATAAATTTTTCTTATTCTGATCCTTCCATATTCTTTTTGCAGCATTCAACAGGTTCACCGTTCCAACAACATTCGTCATTACAAATTCATTCGGATTGGTTATTGAACGGTCCACGTGACTTTCGGCTGCCAGGTGAATAACAGCATCGAATTTTTCTTTTTCAAAAAGCTCTTCAATGAAATTCGCGTCAACGATATCTCCTTTAATGAATTTATAATTCGGTTTATTTTCGATATCACGCAAATTCGCAAGATTACCCGCGTAAGTGAGTTTGTCAAGATTGTAAATCTGGTAATCCGGATACTTGTTCACAAAAAGTCTTGCAACGTGTGAGCCTATAAAGCCTGCCGCGCCTGTTATAACGATTTTCATCTTTGATTTGAGTTTTGCAATGAAGCGTAAAAATACATAAAAACCCGCTCGTTTTTTACCGAGGTTTCCACTGCGGGAATGCTTTTTTTCGATTAATGGGCTGTTTTTTCAAACGACAATCATGTCAGCACCTGAAACGAACAGCTTCATCTGAATTTTAATTAATCTTCACTTCATAGAACTATTTCCTGCGAAAAGTTTAACGTAACTTGCATTATATTTCACGATTGCTTTTTCATGAAAAAAATTCTCATTCTTTTTTGTTTGATATTTTTTACTGCTAACGCTCAGAAATCGGACAGCCTGCTTAACGCATTGAAAAATCATCCCAACGAAGATGAGCATAAAGTAAATTTATATGTCGCTCTCGCCGCGGAATACCTGAATTTCGATCCGTATAGATCTAAAAGTTATGCTTTGCAGGCAAAAAACCTGGCTACACGAATTGGCGATAACAAGGGATTGGCTGAGTCTCATCTGGCTTATGCGCAGGCAGCAACGCATACAGGTGAATATGAGGAAGCGTTGAATTATCTGAAAGCTGCTGAAGAACTGTTCCGTAAGATCAATGAACCAGACGGCCTGCTTCGTTGCACAATCAGACTCTCAACTATTTCTTCTTCAATGGGAAGTTATGCCAACGCGCTTAAATACGCATTCGCGGCTTTAAAAATGGCAGAACAGGCTAACGACAAAAAAAGAATTGCAACCATTTACACCAATATCGGTAACATCTACTACCAGACAAAAAAGATCTCCTTTTCTCTCGACTTTACATTAAAGGCGCAGAAAATTGCGGAAGAAATTCATGACAAAGCGCTGATCGCTTCACTGAATAATAATCTTGGAGCAATTTATCTTGAAATGAAAGATTATAAGAATGCGCTTGAACATTATAAGAGCGGATTGAAATACGCTGAAGAGAAAAAAGACAAATTCAGACAAAGCGCAACCAATTACGGAATAGGCCAGGTTTATTTTCATAAGGAAGATTACCAAAATGCAGTGAAGCATTACAAGAGAACGCTCGAAGTAGATCAGGCACTAGGGAATAAGCATCATGAGGTACAAACGCATTTTGCACTCGGTGACTGCTATAAAAAATTAAATAAAACTAACGATGCACTTCGTGAATATTTGATCGTGTATGAGGACGGAAAAAAAATAAACGATGAAACTCAATATGGAAACGCGGCGGCTGAACTAAGTGAAGTTTATAGAAAAATGGGGAAGAAAAAGGAAGCGGATGAATTCAAACGTGTGGCCTGTATTTTAAATGATTCCATCAATGAATTTAAACAGCTTGAAAAAAAATTCAGACAGGACTCTGCAAATTTTGCTGAAGAAAAACTGAAACTTGACGAAAAACTGAAACAACAGGCACAGCAATACCAACAGCAAATTTCAAAGCGAAATTCGTTTTTTACCTCAACATTCGCGTTGGTTGCGCTAATAATTGTTGCTGCAGTGGCAGGTCTGATTTTCCTGGTCATTAAGCTGAGCAAATAGGCTGTGAAAATCCTTTCACTTATTCGGTTTTGTCCAATGAGCCTGAGCTCAATTACCCGGTTTAAATTGCTATCTTTGTCCCCTCAAATTTTATGGGGACGAAATTTAAAAGATCACTAATTACAGCGGCTCTGCCGTATGCTAACGGACCGGTTCACATTGGTCACCTGGCCGGCTGTTACCTGCCTGCGGATATTTATGTGCGTTACCTTCGCAGCAAAGGAGAAGATGTAAAATTTATCTGCGGTTCGGATGAACATGGTGTTCCCATCACAATTAAAGCTAAAAACGAAAACATCACGCCTCAGCAGGTGGTAGACAAATACCACAAAATGATGGGCGATTCGTTTAAGGAATTCGGAATTTCATTCGATATTTATTCCCGCACATCCAGCAAAACTCATCATAAAACCGCTTCAGATTTTTTTAAAAAGCTTTATGATAAAGGATCTTTTACCGAGCAGGTAACTGAACAATATTATGACGAAGAGGCAAAACAGTTTTTGGCTGATCGATACATTGTAGGAACTTGTCCCAAATGTGGTAATGAGAACGCCTATGGTGATCAGTGCGAAAAGTGCGGATCTTCATTGAATCCGACCGATCTTATCAATCCGAAAAGCAAGCTCTCCGGCAGCAAACCCGTTATGAAGAAAACGAAAAACTGGTTTCTGCCACTCGATAAATTGCAACCTAAGATCGCTGCTTACATCGATCAGCATAAAGACTGGAAGCCGAATGTTTACGGACAATGCAAGAGCTGGCTTGATTCAGGCGATGGATTGCAGCCGCGCGCTATGACACGCGATCTTGATTGGGGAGTACCTGTTCCGGTTGCTGATGCAGAGGGAAAAGTGCTGTATGTGTGGTTCGATGCCCCAATTGGTTACATCTCTGCTACAAAAGAATTGCTACCTGATACCTGGGAAAAATACTGGAAGGACCAGGATACGCGTCTGATCCATTTCATTGGTAAGGACAACATAGTTTTCCACTGTATAATTTTTCCAGCCATGCTTATGGAGCACGGAGAATTTATTCTTGCAGATAATGTTCCGGCAAATGAATTTTTAAATCTTGAAGGAGATAAGCTTTCAACTTCAAGAAACTGGGCGGTGTGGCTGCATGAATACCTGGAAGAGTTTAAAGACAAACAGGATGTGCTGCGCTATGTTTTGTGCGCCAACGCTCCTGAATCGAAGGACAATGATTTTACCTGGAAAGATTTTCAGGCGAAGAACAACAGCGAGCTTGTTGCCATTCTTGGAAATTTTGTGAATCGCACACTCGTTCTTACGCACAAATATTACAATGGAGTTGTTCCTCATGTTGAAGAATATACCAAAGAAGATCTGCTAACGCTCGAAGAAATTGCAAAGTTTCCTGATCGGATTGCGGCTTCACTTGATCAGTTCCGGTTCAGAGAGGCGCTGCATGAGTTTATGAATCTCGCGCGACTCGGAAACAAATATCTTGCGGAAAATGAGCCGTGGAAACTCATCAAAACTGACGAGAAAAGAGTTCGCACCATTATTAATAATTCACTGCAGATAACAGCGAACCTTGCAATACTTGGTGAAGCATTTCTTCCGTTCACTTCAGAACGCATTTTTAAATTTCTGAACATGGCTCCTCTGAAGTGGAACAGCGCGCACAGAACGGATAATCTTCGCAGCGGTCACCAGATCAACAAGGAAGAATTGTTGTTCCAGCAATTGGAAGACGATATTATTCAGAAACAAATAGACAAACTAACCGAATCGAAAAAACAAATCGAAGCATCTCAACAAACGCTACATCCGTTGAAAGGCGAAACAACTTTCGATGATTTCGGAAAAATGGATATTCGTACCGCAACAATACT
>CBIHPU010000084.1:0-9828 GCA_966211935.1 uncultured bacterium
CTTTTTATTCTTACCGAAGTAAATCCATCTGCCCTGATTAAGGTCACGGCTATCTACCCGGTTAATTGTATCACCAAGGTGAACCTCATAGCTCTTATAAGGCGGGGCCTGCTGAGCGTAACCGCCAATAGAAATGGAAACAAATAAAACTATGAGTGCAGGAATACGCATAACACGATAATAACAAAGATAGCTAAAAGCCATTTTTTAGCAATTAAACCAAAGCATGATTAACTATAAATTTATATCTTTGGGCCAGTTCTTTAAAGCTTATCAAGAAAGGTGGAGGGAAAACGCCCTTAGAAGCCTTGGCAACCATTGACAGCGTCAATTTTAAATTTATAATTTAAAATTATTACTGTCTCAAGGTGCTAAATCGTTCCGAAGAAAATTCGGGCAGATAAGTCAGACAGATGAATGATTATAACAATTTATCATATATCTCTTCTGACTACGGTTGGAAGAGATTTTTTTTTATTGACATTTTGGTAAATAGAATTTGGAAAAAGAAGTAATATCGAGATTCTCGGACCGTGTACAAAATTACATACGGTATCGTCCTAATTACCCGGACGAGATGTACGACTTTTTGTTTTCTGAAAACCTCATTACAGAGGAAGACCACATTGCCGACATTGGATCGGGAACCGGAATCCTGTGTGAACCACTCCTGAAACGCGGAATTATTGTAAGCGCTGTTGAACCGAACAGGGAAATGAGAGAAGCTGCAGAAAAATTACTTTCCCAATACAAGAATTTTAAAAGCATAAACGGAACCGCGGAGAATACGGGTTTATCTGATAACAGCATCGATTCAATAATTGCCGGACAAGCCTTTCATTGGTTTGACCGGAGGAAATGCAAAAGCGAATTTACGCGGATAATTAAACCAGGAGGCTTTGTTGCTTTGATATGGAACGACAGAAGAACTGATACAACAGATTTTTTAAAGGTTTATGAAGATTTCCTGCAGATGTTTGGAACGGACTATGCGAAAGTGAATCATAAAAACATACAGGACGAAAAAATTCTCTCTGAGTTTTTTGGTGACGGAAAATACCGGGAAAAATCGTTTTACAATTACCAGGACGTTGATTTTACGGGATTAAAAGGAAGAGTATTGTCTGCTTCGTACATGCCGACAGAACAGCATCCGGATTTTAATCACATGAGGAATTGCCTGAAAAAAATATTTCTTCGCTACCAGGAAAACGGGAAAGTCAGGTTGGATTATGACACCAGGGTTTATTATGGAGTGATGAAAGAATTGAATCATAAAAACTAAAAAAGATTTAAAACTAAACTATATATGTTCGACATAGAAAAAGAACTGGAAAAAAGAGTGCTGGTTATAGACGGCGCAATGGGAACAATGATTCAACAATACAAACTGACTGAAGCGGATTACCGTGGCGAGCGTTTTAAAAATTTTACGCATGATCTGAAAGGTAACAACGATCTGCTGAGTCTTACGCGTCCTGAGATAATAAAAGAGATCCACAAAAAATATCTTGCCGCTGGATCGGACATAATTGAAACAAACACATTCAACGCGCAACGGGTTTCTCTGGCAGATTATCACATGGAGGACCTTGTGTATGAGTTGAATTTTAATTCTGCGCGACTTGCAAAGGAAGCCGTAAAAGAATTCGGAAGCAAGGAGCCAAAATGGGTGGCGGGAGCTGTTGGTCCAACAAACCGCACCACTTCACTTTCACCGGATGTAAATAATCCCGGTTACCGTGCGATTACCTTTGATCAGCTTGTTGACGCTTATGCAGAACAGATTGGTGGTCTGATTGACGGAGGGGCAGATCTGCTTTTGATTGAAACGATCTTTGATACACTTAATGCAAAAGCAGCTCTCTTTGCGGCCCAGGTTGTGTTTGAACAAAAAGGAAAAGAACTTCCAGTAATGGTTTCAGGAACTATTACAGACGCGAGCGGAAGAACACTAAGCGGACAAACTGTTGAAGCATTTCTGAACTCAGTTTCTCACGTGCCATTGCTGAGTATTGGACTGAATTGCGCGTTAGGCGCGAAAGACATGCGTCCATATCTTGAAGAACTTTCAAAGAAAGCTCCCTTCTATATCAGCGCCTATCCAAATGCAGGACTACCAAATCAATTTGGAGAATATGATGAAACACCCGAAACAATGAGTCACCAGGTATGTGATTTTTTGGAAAGCGGGTTTATTAATATTGTTGGCGGATGTTGCGGGACAACCCCGGATCACATTGAACATATTGCAAAACACGCGAAACATACAGAGCCAAGAAAGAAACCTGTTATTGAACCTTACCTGCGCCTGAGCGGTCTTGAAGCGGTTACTTTGCGTCCCGACAGCAATTTTATGAACGTGGGTGAACGTACAAACGTTACCGGTTCCAAAAAATTTCTGCGCCTTATTAAAGATGGAAAATATGATGAAGCATTGTCAGTTGCGCGCGAACAGGTTGAAGGAGGCGCGCAGGCAATTGACATCAATATGGATGAGGGAATGCTCGACGCTGTTCAGGCAATGACAACATTTTTAAATCTTGTTGCTGCAGAACCGGATATTTCAAAAGTTCCGGTGATGATAGATTCATCCAAGTTTGAGGCAATAGAAGCAGGATTAAAATGCACCCAGGGAAAATCAATTGTGAATTCCATTTCACTTAAAGGAGGAGAAGAAGAATTCATCCGCCAGGCCAAAATTGTAAGACGTTACGGAGCCGCGGTAATTGTAATGGCGTTTGATGAAGACGGACAGGCAGACACGCTTGAACGCAGAATTGAAATCTGCAAACGTGCTTATAAAATTCTTACGGAAAAAGTAAAATTTCCTCCGCAGGACATAATTTTCGATCCAAATATTTTTCCTGTCGCTACCGGAATGGAAGAGCACAGGAAAAACGCAATAGATTTTTTTGAAGCAACCAAATGGATCAAAAAAAACCTTCCGTATGCAAAAGTAAGCGGAGGAGTTTCCAACGTTAGTTTTTCCTTCCGTGGTAATGATCACGTGCGTGAAGCAATTCATGCCGCGTTTCTCTACCATGGTGTGAAAGCGGGAATGGATATGGGAATTGTAAATCCATCTCAACTGCAGGTGTACGATGAAATTCCGAAGGACCTGCTGGAAATGGTAGAAGATGTTTTATTGGATAGAAGAGATGACGCGACTGAGCGGCTAATCAGCTATGCGGACAGCGTTAAAGACAAATCAGGAAATAAAACTGAGAAAGAAGAACAGGAATGGAGAAAAGAACCGGTTGAAGAGCGTCTGAAGCATTCACTTGTAAAAGGAATTACAGATTATATTGAAGTTGATGTTGAAGAAGTACGCAAAAAGTTTCCAAGAGCGCTTCACGTAATTGAAGGTCCTTTAATGGATGGGATGAATGTTGTGGGAGATCTTTTTGGAAGCGGCAAAATGTTTTTACCACAGGTTGTGAAAAGCGCGCGCGTAATGAAAAAAGCGGTTGCATACCTCCTGCCCTATCTTGAAGCGGAAAAAACAGGTGAAGAGAAAAAGAACGGTAAAATACTTCTTGCTACCGTGAAAGGCGACGTGCATGACATCGGTAAAAATATTGTTGGCGTAGTACTTGCCTGCAACAATTATGATATCGTTGATATGGGTGTGATGGTTTCCTGCGAGAAAATTCTTGAAGCCGCAAAAAAGGAAAATGTTGATGTTATAGGATTGAGCGGATTGATCACACCGTCGCTGGATGAAATGGTGCATGTTGCAAAAGAAATGCAGCGTTTGAAATTTGATATTCCATTGCTGATTGGAGGTGCAACCACTTCCAAAGTGCACACTGCAGTTAAAATTGAACCGAATTACAATCAACCGGTAGTACATGTGAACGACGCCTCACGATCCGTGACCGTAGTGAGCAGTTTGATTTCACAGGATCATCGTGAAGAATTTGTAAAGAAAACAAGAGAAGAATATCATCGCCTTCGCGAATACCAGAAAAACGCAAACAGCACCGGAAAATTCATCACACTTGAAGAAGCAAGAAAAAATAAATTTGAAATAGATTGGAACTCAATAACTATTTCAGAACCAAAGTTCCTTGGAAACAAAGTATTCAATGAGTTTCCGATTGAACAGATAGCTGAATTTATTGACTGGACACCATTCTTTCACAGCTGGGAGATGAAAGGTTCATATCCAAAAATATTTAATGATCCTGATCGCGGCAAAGAAGCGAAAAAATTGTTTGACGACGCGCAAAGCATGCTGAAGAAAATAATTTCAGAAAAATGGCTCACTGCTAATGCTGTTGTGGGAATTTACGAAGCCAACGCGCAGGGCGATGACATTATAGTTTATAATGGGAACGGAAAAGAAAAAGCCAAATTCCATACACTAAGGCAGCAAACCAAAAAACCAGACGGGCAGGCTAATATGGCGCTGGCAGATTTTATCGCTCCTAAAGGAACCAGGAAAGATTACATTGGCGCGTTCGCTGTTACTTCAGGTATTGGAATTGAAAAATGGATCGAGAAGTTTCAGAAAGATCATGACGATTATAGTGTGATCATGCTGAAAGCGCTGGCAGATCGTCTTGCCGAAGCATTTGCAGAATTAATGCACCTAAAAGTCAGAAAAGAATTATGGGGTTATGCGCAGAATGAGAATTTAAAGAATGAAGATCTCATTAAAGAAGAATATGCCGGAATACGACCCGCACCGGGCTACCCCGCGCAACCTGATCATACGGAAAAACCAACGATCTGGAAACTTCTGGACGTTGAGAAAAACACCGGCATTCAATTAACTGAACACATGGCTATGTACCCGACAGCAGCAGTAAGCGGATTGTATTTTGCCAATGAACATTCAACATATTTCGGACTTGGTAAGATTGCAAAGGACCAGGTTGAAGAATACGCAAAAAGAAAAGGAATGAGTATTGAGGACGCTGAAAGATGGCTGGGCACAGTGACTAATTATTGAAGAAATCAAACCAACGGCTTTGTTTTTTTGACTTATGTTCAATACCGGTTTAATTAAGAGATTCCACTTATTGCGTTTTTTGTTTTCGCCTTATCGACCGATTTCACCGACGAAAACATAAGTGATGACTGGCTAAAAGAAATATGTGTTATTACATTTGAAACTCTAACAAGGACCCACCATGAAGATTTTTCTTAAAAGAGTATCCGGACTAGCGATGGCGGATGAATTAAACAGAAAATATTCTGAAGAAGAACTTGCTATCAATCGCTTCAACTTTTTCGCGTTTACAACCACTTACTTTGTTACGTTCTGCCTTTTTATTCTTGGCTTTCACGTAGGCGGAAGAAGTCAGGTTCCTTTTATTATTCTTTACAGCTTTGTGCCTTATCTAACCTACAGGCACAAATTTGAGCTTGCCCGCATACAGATTTCTGTTTGTATTGTAGCGCAACTGCTCCTGCTGTATTACTTCGTCTGATTTTAAAACTCTTCAATAACATTGAGTAAACGCATTTATTGCGTAACGGAATTTTCTTTTATATTTATTTCAAATTCCGTTATACAATGAAATCATCCCTGTCGTTATTACTGGTTTGTCTTGTCTGTTTAAGTTTTAAAACAATAAGTGTTGCCGATGATGTGCCGCTCTGGTTACGTTATCCAGCCATTTCTCCCGATGGAAAAAACATTGTCTTTTGTTACAAAGGAGATATTTTTAAAGTGGAAACCGGTGGCGGAACCGCGCAGCAGTTAACCAGCAGCGAGGCGCATGAAGTGATGCCGGTTTGGAGCCCTGACGGAAAATGGATCGCTTTCGCTTCTGATCGTCATGGAAATTTTGATGTTTTTGTGGTGCCCGCGGAAGGCGGTAATTCCAAACGCCTCACCTATTATTCAACTGCAGATGTTCCGAATTGTTTTTCACCTGATAATTCTGAAGTTTTTTATTCTTCTACACGAATTGACATTCACACATCTCTTCATTCACCAGCTTCACGTCTTCCTGAATTATATAAAGTTTCGGTTAAAGGCGGACGTGAAAAAATGGTTTTCTCTCATCCTGCAGAAGAATTGAAGATCAATGCAAGTGGAGATAAATATCTTTTCATTGATAAAAAAGGGAATGAGGATACCTGGAGAAAGCATCACACTTCTTCGGTAACACGTGATATATGGATCTACGACAAGAAAGCAGACACTTACAAAAAGATCTCCGGATTCGAAGGTGAGGACCGCAATCCAAACTGGAACCCGAGTGAATCAAGCATTTATTACCTGAGTGAAAAAAGCGGAAGCTTTAATGTCTGGAAAATGCTTATTGATGATCCTTCAACTGCCGAGCAAATGACAAAATTCGAAAAGAATCCAGTACGGTTTCTCACTGTTTCGGCAGACGAAACAATGTGCTTTGCTTATGACGGCGAACTCTTCACGCAAAAAGGAAAAGAAAAAGCCGTTAAAGTGAAAATAAACATAGTAACAGACGAACGTTTCACCGCTGAAAAAAATGAAGTGTATACTACTGGCGTTTCTGAAATGGAAGTCTCTCCTGACGGAAAAGAAGTTGTGTTCACAGTTCGCGGTGAAGTGTATGTTAGTTCTGTTGAAGGGGGAATGACAAAGAGGATAACAGATACACCCGGCATGGAACGCTCAGTAAGTTTCAGTCCCGATGGTCGCTCAGTACTATATGCTTCCGAGAGAAATAAAAAATGGGGAATTTTTCAGAGTACACTTGTCCGTGGCGATGAAAAACATTTTTTTAATAGCACAATATTAAAAGAAGAAGCAATTGTAGTAAATGACAAAGAAAATTTTCAACCACGTTATTCTCCTAATGGAGAGGAGATCGCGTACCTTGAAGACAGGACCGGCGTAAAAATCTGCAACCTCAAAACAAAACAGATCCGTGAAATACTTCCTAAAGAAAAATCATACTCTTATACAGATGGCGACCAGTGGTTCGACTGGAGTCCCGACGGAAAATATCTTTTTGTAAACTACCTGGAAGAGAACCAGTGGCTAACGGAGATCGGTTTGTGCGACGCTTCGGGCAAACAGCCCATGGTCAATATTTCAAAAAGCGGATATGACTCTGCAGTTCCCAAATGGATGATGGATGGTAAACTTGTGATCTACCAGACCAACAGGCATGGAATGAAAAACCAGGCTTCACACGGTTGGCAATCGGATGTGTATGGAATGTTCCTTAGCAAAGAAGCGTACGACAAATTCAAATTGAATAAAGCGGAATATGCAGAATTAAAAGATAAGGAAAGTGAAAAAGAAAAGGAAAAGGAGAAAAATAAAAAACCGGAAACCGATAAGAAAAAAACAGAAACAGAAAAGAAATTACCAGAAGTAAAACTGGAACTGGAAAACCTGGAAGATCGCAGAGTAAGGCTCACCGTACATTCTTCGGAACTTGGAGACGCTGTAGTTTCAAAAGACGGAGAACAACTTTTTTATCTGGCAAAATTTGAAAAGGGCTTTGATCTCTGGGTGCATAAATTCAGGGATAACGAAACAAAGATGCTGGTTAAACTCGGCGCGCACAGCGTAAGCAATATTGCAATGGATAAAGAAGGAAAGAATTTATATTTCGTTGTGGACGCGGGTATGGTGAAGATCAATACGGAGAACAGTGAGAGGAAAGACATACAGTTCAAAGCTGAAATGAATTATCGCCCGTGGCTTGAGCGTGAAGAAATGTTTGAGCACGCGTGGAGACAGGCGAGAGAAAAATTTTATGTAAGCGATCTTCAGAAAACAGACTGGAACTATTACAAAAATGTTTACGCAAAATTTCTACCACATATCAATAACAATTACGATTTCGCTGAACTACTTAGTGAAATGCTGGGAGAACTTAACGCTTCCCACACGGGTGGGCGCTATTTCCCTCAACATAAAGGCGGAGACGAAACTGCCGCGCTTGGTGTTTTTTATGATGAGAATTATAATGGAAAAGGAATGAAGGTTGCTGAAGTGATAGACAACGGTCCCTTTAATAATGCCACATCACAAGTAAAGAGCGGAAGTATAATTGAAAAAATTGACGGAGTGGAAATTGATGAGAATGACAACATCTATCCCCTTCTGAACAGAAAGAGCGGAAAAAATGTACTTATCGCGTTATATGATCCCGCTACAAAAAAACGATGGGAAGAAGTGATCAAACCAATTACATTGGGCGAACAAAATGAATTATTATATAAACGCTGGATAAAAAATTTACAAAAAGAAACAGATCGCCTGTCGAACGGAAAAGTGGGTTATGTGCATGTGCGTGCAATGAACGACGAAGGATTCAGAGCTGCTTATGAGCAGGCGCTCGGATATTATTCTAACCGAAAAGCCTTAATAGTGGACACTCGCTATAATGGCGGAGGATGGCTGCATGATGATCTCGTTACGTTTCTGAGCGGGAAAGATTATATCACATTTGTGCCGCGTGAAAGAAAAATAGGTCATGATCCCGGAAGAAAATGGGTTGGAAAATCCTGCGTTCTGATGAGCGAAGGAAATTATTCTGATGCGCATATGTTTCCTTATGCTTACAAAGCCCTTAATATTGGTAAGCTGATCGGCATGCCCGTTCCGGGAACAGGTACTGCTGTTTGGTGGGAAACTTTATGGAATGGAACAATCATCTTTGGAATTCCACAGGTAGGCGTAGTTGGTTTAGACGGTAAATACCTCGAGAACCAACAGCTCGAACCAGATATTAAAGTAGAAAACGGTTATAAGGAGATCAATAACAAGCGTGACCAGCAACTTGAAAGAGCCGTTGAAGAAATGCTGAAAGAAATTGGAGAGTAGACTTAACAATTACTTAATATTTAATTAATCATTCCTGCATATTACCGTTCTACATTTGTATCAGGTAAATAAAGAATGAACAGGAATAAAAAAAACAGACAAAGAATAAAGGATAGCGGAGGAGAAAAATATTTTGCAAATAAAATAACGAAAAGAAAAGCCGGTGAAGAGCCGGCTTTTTTATTTATCAAATCTTAAAATGAAATATGAAAACACTATTACTTACATTGAATCCACTGAACTTTAAAGGGCCGGTATTCCTCCTCTTTTACGCAATACTTGCAGTGGCAGTGTGGATGTTCCTAAAACTTTTTGTGACCAGAAAAATCGACAAAGATTTTTCAGAGGCCTATCCGCCAACAGGAGAAACTGATGATCCTTACGAATTGGCTTACCTGCGTGGTGGAGTAACAGAAGTGATCAAACTTGCCGCTTACAGAATTATTAAAATGAGAATCTTTACATCCAGGATCAGCGGAGATAAAAAAATATTAAGACTCGATAAGAAAAAGAATCATCCTGACTTTATGTACTGCGAACCAGAAAATATAATCCTCAAAAAATGCACATCAAATGTAAATTACCTTGAAGACATCATCAGAAATGAATATGTAAAGAACAATATTGATTTGCATTGCAAGATCATTCACAATAAACTACGGGATAAAAATCTCCAGTGGGATGAAGAAAGCATTTCAAAATTAACGGTTTGGAAAATTGGCGTGATCCTCTTTCTGATATCCGTTGCCTTGTCGAAAACACTTTATGCAATCGGCAATGGACATCAGAACGTAACATTCCTGGTTCTTTTGACAATTATTTTCTCCGCGTTAATTTACAAACATATTGAACCACCGATAACAAGCAAAGCCGGACAGGAACTGCTTGACAGAATGAAAATCAAGTACCACACCGATTCGCTACGAATAAAAAACATACCAGACGACCTGGAATTATTGCTTGTGAGCCTTTTTGGACTGACAATTCTTGAAGGAACACCACTTGAATTTATGGATGAATTTACGAGCGCGCACCTGAATGGA
>CBIHPU010000085.1:0-9822 GCA_966211935.1 uncultured bacterium
CGCGAACAAACCTCTCCTTCTCACTCAGAAAGCTTTGCTTGTCCGGTATTGCTTTAATGTTAAAAATAATTTCCGAGATCTTTTCCTGGCAATTTTTAATTAATTCACCGTCCGCTTTACGAACGTTATTCAGATATACGAGCAGATCGAGTTTTATTTCTTTGATGTCATCCTTCAGGTTTATCACCACCGGGTTGTCAATCTTTGCGGAAAGCAAAATACTGTTCAAACGGATCTGGGCCTGATACAGTTTATCTACTGCCTTTCCCATAAAAGCGTCATCCTTTATCAGATAAACGGAAGGTGGTAAAAATTGCGGATCCTTATCTTCAATGATATAATCTTCCAGATCATCCATTGCTTTTATCTGCATTTGATAAGACTGAATCTGGTTATCAAGTTTCTCAAGGTCTTTAAAGTACTCATTCTCCTGGCGCGATAGTTCGCCCAGTATATTTGAAACTTCCTTAAATTTTTTAATTGTGTCCCGGTATTTATCCATCTTCTTATCAATCGTGTCCATCTGGCGGTTGATATAGCGAAGCGTGTTCCGGTTAATCTCTATTTTTAATTTAAGCGTATTCCGGTTATAAATCTGAATAAGCGTATCAAGAAACAAGATCGCCCGCTCCGGAATTATATCCTGTTTGTTTATGGTGATAATATTCGTGTATTCTGGGTTTTCAACCGCAATTTCAGCCTGGAATTTGGAAACTATATATGGAAGAGAGTGGATCTGAAATTCATAATTAACCAATTTAAGGCTATTGATAGTGTGCCTGTTTGCAATATCACTTTTATTTATTCTGAGATTAAAATCGATGTCTATTAGTTCTTTGCCAAATTCACCCTTTGCAGTCTTGATGCTGCCATCTTTGGAAGTGTATGTAATTTTATAACTGTTTGTGTCCAATATCGAAAACTGGATCTTCCTCTCAACATAAAAAGAATTTACATTGTTTACTTTGACTTCAAAGGGCACAAACTCAAACTGCTCGGTAGTTTTTATCTTACCAACAATGAAATATGATACCTGGAGTTTTTCTGACAGATTTGTAACCGCTTCACTGATGAGATCATAACTCGTGATAACCCGCATTTCGTTTGAGTTATCAATGTAACTCTGATAGGTGTTACCATAATAGCTTTTATCCGCAATTACACTTCCCGTATAATATTCTGTGTTGGTACGAAGCAGTATCTGCGTACGGGCCTGATAAATATCTGTGAGCTTATAGGAATAAAAAAAAGAGATGAGCCATGCAACTAAAACGGTAATGATGGGTATATACCAGTTTTTGGAAACGATTTTCCATATAGATTTCAGGTCACCAAAGCTGACGATGTTTTTGGGTGGGGTTTTCTTAGCCAATTTCCGATTCTCTTTCAATACAAATATAACAAATGATCACTGTAAATTTTTATTAGCCTTTTTTTTTGCAAAAGAAAGGCAATTGAACTAACTTTACCTCATAATCAGCGTTAATGAGAAAGCCTGCAATAATCATCGTTATAATTCTGTCTGTTTTTATAACGGTTTCCGATCTTAAAGCCGGAGCTCCGCCACCGCCTCCCACAGGCGGCTCAACTCCACCATGCTGGCCACCTCCCTGTATTCCAATTGACGGTGGAATAACATTACTTGCAGTTGCAGGCGCAGCTTTTGCCGGTAAAAAACTTTACGAAAACCGTAAAAAGCAGTCTGGCGAAACTGAACTATAATCCCACGTTCTATGTGGGAAAAACTCAAACAAAACAGTATTCTTCTCTTTTTTGTTAAAGGCGGACTTCTTTACGGCGCCTGGACAATGTTTTATTATTTATGGCTCAGTCCGCGCACATTAGTTGATGAGCATTTCATTAGCCACATCATTAAATCTTCCGCCTGGTTACTGGAAACAATGGGATATAATACTTTCCAGGTTATAAGTGAAGAGGATTTTAATCCTGATAATGAAAAAACATTTCAGTTACTTGGAATTGTTGGCGGCGATCAGAACAACCAGGGCGTATGGATAGGCGCCGCCTGCAACGCGCTTACGCTGTTCAGTCTTTTCAGCATTTTCGTTATTGCTTTTCCGGGCAGATGGAAACATAAACTCTGGTTCATTCCTGCAGGTATTGTTATTATTCACATTTTAAACCTCGTTCGCGTTTGCGCGTTATGCATTATTGCTTATCATAACTTCGACCTGCTGGCTTTCAATCACACTTACACCTTCACCGTTTTTATTTACGCTTGTATTTTTGCACTCTGGTACTGGTGGGTGGTACGTTATTCAAAATCCAGTGCGTAAGATCCTCAGATATCTGAATATTGCTGCAGCCTTCTTTTTTCTCGCTGCCATCGGTTTTATCCGTGATGATGCATTCGTTCACATCAATTACAGAATGTCTTCGATGTATTACGGGAACTACCCATATGAGTTCCCCGCCCACCTTTCATTTTTTTCAGGCTTTGACTATATGAGTCTTTACTACCTGAAATATATTCTGACAGCCTTGTCATTTCTCCTCTATTTTCTGGCTTCCTGCTGGATCATCTACTCGATTTTCAATGAAAAAAAGTATTTGAAGTGGGTTCTGTATTCTTACATAATAGTTATTTTAGCAGGCGGTTTATTGTTCCTGTCACTCTACTGGATTCTGGGTTATGATAAAACTTACCTGCTCGTAAGGCATGTGGTCGATCTGGCTGAATCTCCGGTATTGTTACTGATAATTTTAACCGCAATATTTCTTCACAAAAAACTGCCACCAGATAAAAAAACTGCTTTATGAAAAAAGATACCGAAATCTTCAACCTGATTAAGAAGGAAACTGAAAGACAAACACGCGGCATTGAACTAATAGCTTCTGAAAATTATGTAAGCGACCAGGTAATGAAAGCTATGGGCAGCGTGCTGACAAACAAATACGCAGAAGGACTTCCGGGAAAAAGATATTATGGAGGCTGTGAAATAGTTGACCAGGTAGAGCAACTGGCAATTGACCGAGCGAAAAAATTATTCGGCGCAGAATGGGTGAATGTGCAACCACACTCCGGCGCGCAGGCGAACGCGGCTGTAATGCTTGGTTGTTTGAAACCGGGCGATACAATTTTGGGATTTAATCTTTCGCACGGAGGACATCTTACTCACGGATCTCCTGTAAACTTTTCAGGTAAATTATATCGTCCTACTTTTTACGGAGTTGAAGAAGGTACAGGAAGGATAAATTATGATACTGTTGAAGAAACAGCGAAGAAAGAAAAACCAAAACTGATTATATGCGGAGCGTCCGCTTACTCTCGCGACTGGGATTATGAGCGTCTGAGAAAGATCGCTGATTCAGTTGGAGCTTTGCTCATGGCCGACATCTCACATCCAAGCGGATTAATAGCGAGAGGAATTCTGAATGATCCGTTACCACATTGTCATATTATTACAACCACCACACATAAAACTTTACGCGGACCAAGAGGTGGAATGATCATGATGGGCAAAGATTTTCCAAATCCTTTTGGAGAGAAGACTTTAAAGGGAGAAACAAAAATGATGAGCGCTGTACTGGACGCTGCAGTTTTTCCCGGCACACAGGGCGGACCACTGGAACATGTAATAGCCAGTAAAGCGATCTCTTATGCAGAAGCGTTGTCAGATGAGTACATGCACTATTGCATTCAGGTTGTAAAGAACGCGCAGACGATGGCGAAAGCACTTGTGGAAAAAGGATACAAAATTATTTCGGGTGGAACAGATAATCATTGCATGCTGATTGACCTGCGCAACAAAAACATTACAGGTAAGGAAGCTGAAAAAGCATTGGGCGAAGCGGATATTACTGTAAATAAAAACATGGTTCCGTTCGATGACAAATCTCCATTCGTAACATCGGGAATCCGTATTGGTACGCCTGCAATTACAACACGCGGACTTAAAGAAAAAGATTGTCTTAAAGTTGTTGAATTGATGGACGCCGCACTGCGTAACAAAGACAATGTGAAAGAACTTGAAAAATTACGCAAGAAGGTAAATGCCATGATGGGCAAGTATCCGCTGTTTAAAGACTAAGCAAACTAAACTAAGCCGTGAATGATTCCCTTCAATAAACCTTATTTAACCGGAAAGGAAACAGAATACATTTCACAGGTTTTGTCAAGCGGAAAAATTGCGGGCGACGGTCCGTTCACACGAAAATGTCAGTTATTTTTTGAGCAGGCGCTGAAATTCAGGAAAGCCTTACTTACCACTTCATGCACTGACGCCCTTGAACTTGCTTCACTGTTAATTCACGTTCAGCCAGGAGATGAAGTTATTGTTCCCTCTTACACATTTGTTTCAACTGCTAATCCGTTTGTACTGCGCGGAGCAAAAATTGTTTTTGCAGATTCCTGCGAAGACAATCCAAATATTGACGCGGATAAAATTGAACCGCTGATCACAAAAAAGACAAGAGCAATTGTTCCCGTTCATTATGCCGGAATAGCGTGTGATATGGACAAGATAATGGCACTTGCCAAAGCGAATAACATTAAAGTAATTGAAGACGCTGCGCACGCGATTGATTCGTTTTATAAATCACGTCCGCTTGGAAGTATAAGCGATCTCGGAGTTTTCTCATTTCATGAGACGAAAAATATTATTTCCGGAGAAGGAGGAATGCTGACAATAAACGATGAGTCATTGATTGAAAACGCGGTTGTGATGCGCGAGAAGGGAACGAACAGAACAGCGTTTTTGAGGGGCGAAACAGATAAATACAGTTGGGTAAGCGAAGGTTCTTCCTATCTCCCATCTGAACTCATTGCGGCATTTTTATTTGCGCAACTTGAAGATCTTAATTCCATCCAGGAAAAAAGAAAAAAAATCTGGCAGCGATATATGAATAATCTTCAGTCGCTGAACGAAAAAGAAATCGGGTTGCCGCAAATTCCAGCATATGCAACTCAGAACGGAAGTATTTTTTATTTGATTTGCCGTAGCGCCAGAGAACGAAATGAGCTGATCACCTATCTGAAAGAACAAGGAATACAAAGCGTTTTTCACTATTTGCCGCTTCATCTTAGTCCGTATTACAAAAGACAGAATGCGCATAAAAAAGTGTTAGCTAATGCTGAACGTATGGGAGATAGCCTTGTTAGATTACCACTTTACCCATCGTTAACTGAACTGGAAACAGATAAAATCTGCGAAGCCGTAATTAATTTCTATAATAAAAAATAAAAGGCGCGTTAAACTTTTTTGTGAAGTAGAAACCTTTTTAAAGTTTTCCCGCAAGCACGCAGCTGCGTTTAAACTTATGCACCTTACCGCTTGTTTCAAGCGACTCAAAGTAGATCACATAAATTCCGATCGGCGCTTTTTCATTCGCATCCGTCAACCCGTTCCAACTCATAGTTCCTTTCTGACCCAATGTCTCACTCTTCACAAGTCTTCTTACCAATCGTCCGGATGCGTCAAAAATTGTAACGTTCGCAATTTGTCCTGGCCCTTCCAGGTTGTAGGAAATATTTAAAACATCTTCATAGCCATCATTGTCAGGTGAAAAAGTTTCAGGACTCACTTTCACTTCAGCATCTTCCACTGCAACCAGGTACTGGGAATTTCTGTAACCCGGAGTTGCAAATCCAACAGTGCTTGCCGCGGAGTTCCAGTTTGTTTTATCATCAGAAGAACGATTGAAATCAATTCGCTCAAGTGACACTCCTTTAGTATCATTCAGCAGATCGAAATGCATGTCCTCAGTGTAAACAACTTTGTCAATGATATTTCCAGACTGGTCTGAAAGCACTACAACATCACCACCCGAATTCATTGCCGGAAGACTGGTCATATCAAGAAAATTATTTGGCGCAGTGGTGTAATAATGACTCTTTACAATGGTTCCACTTTCAGATAACACAATGTATTCACCCGGAAAAAACAAAAAACCATCTTCATTAATAATTTGAAGATCATTCAATATTCCCGCAATAGTATCCTGTTCTCCGATATTCAATTGTCCGAGATCAATTGTTTTTGATGACTTGTTATATAATTCAAGAAAATCAACTCCACCCGATTCAGGATCGAACAGTATTTCATTGATCACGATATCTCCGGCACCTGCGGGTTCCGGTAATGCAAAGCGTGAAGAATTGTAAGGAACAGCAATAACATTTCCCGCGCAATCTTTAATTGTTGTTGCAACTGTACAGGTATAAATAATTCCGGCCTGCAGTGGAACCGGTATTATCAGTTTTACACTTTTAAAATCGTTAGCAACCGCAATTGCAGCCGCAGGTGATCCGATTCCATTATCAACAGAATACAGATTAGTCTGCATCATGTTGACAGAGTCAATTTTCTCATTGAAGAAAAGCTGGATCGTATCACTGCTTAAAACGGAAATGCGTTTTAAAATTGGCGCAACGTTATCCGGATTTGATGCATTAACTGAATTTGTTTTTCCCGGAGTTCCGCCCGTAATTGAATTCGACGCTTTCCAGTTGTTTTGTTCTCCACACGGATTCAATGGATCGATCATCTCCAATGAAAAACCACCTTCTTCTTTATTCACATCAGCATACCAGGCATCTGAATAAGTTATGGAGTTTATGATCTTTCCATTCTGATTTTTGAGAGTCAATGTTCCACCGCTGTTTGTAAGCGAAGGAAAACTCACCACTTCATAAACTGGAAGATTGTATCCAGCGTAACCACTAAATCCCGCACTTCCGGTAAGCACAACAAAACTGTCAGGGTGAATAACGATATCAGGAATCGTTTTTACAGATGTAGATGTTCCAACCGTATAATTTTTCAGGCTGATTGTAAATGATGTTCTGTTGTAAAGCTCAATGTACTCGTAGTTGGGCAATCCCACAGGAGGATCAGGATCCGCCATGATCTCGCTTATCACAACATCATTGTAAGCCGGAACATAAAATGAAAAAGATATTGAAGACGGACTCACACTATTGCCAGAACAATCACTTAAAGCAGAAAAAGATAAAAGGTAATTAGTACTGTTTTGAAGTGGAGCAGCCAACACAAGATCAACGCATTTCATTGTTGTTCCATTCGCAACTGCACTCGCGGGATTTCCAATTCCATTGTTAACAGAATAGTTTCCAGCTATTGAAATTTGCGACGCATTAATCGCTTCATTAAAACAAACTGTAATGTGAGTGGAATCAGTTACTGTAACCTGCACCGGCACGGGCCCGATGACATCAGGTGCAACAGAATAAATGGAATTCTGTTGGCCGGGAGTACCACCATTTACATTCATTGTAGCGCTCCAGTTACCAGAAGCAATGCAGGTAGAAGGATTATTCGGGTTTATAAGTTCAAGCGTCCATCCTCCTCCACTCTTCGAATTATCATTATACCAACTGATATCATAACTCACGCTGTCAATAACATTTCCAACATTGTCTTCCAGGAAAATATTATCTCCGCCATCATTCAAAGAAGGCATCGCGCTTAAGCCGCAAACCAAACCGAATGGCGAAAGTAAAGCAGTATCTGCGTGTTTGCAAAGTATCATATGCTGGCCGGGCAACAAATACTTACTGCCAGCCGTTCCGGTTGTTACACCGTCCGAAAATGTCCAGGCTGCAAGGTCAAAAGTTTTAGTCGCGCTATTGTTATAAATCTCAACCCACTCTGTTACCGGAATGCTGCCAATTGAGGGGTTGGCATCAGCCATGATCTCGTTTATTATGACATCTTTGAATAAAGGCGCGCTGAGATTATAATATGTAAAATTCAATGTTGGCGCGGCAGTAATTGGATTTCCGGAAGAATCCTGAACATTGTTTACAGTTAAAGTATTTGCCACACCATTTGAAAAAGGAACGGAAAAAGTAAGATGTACAATATTCAAAGCGGCTAAATCGCGCGTTGCATTAGAAGCGATACCAACTCCATTATTTACAGAATAATTAGCTGCAGTTTGCGATGAAGTAAATTCTACATTCTCATTAAAGGTAAGATCCAATGTTGTAGCAGAAGTAATTGCAACCGATACTGGCTGCGGCGGCGTTGTATCCAGAATTATCGCGCCGACATAAAAATCATCAAAAAAATGTTTCTGAAAAAAAGTAGAAGTAGACTGCTTTGTAACAACACCAAAAGCAGACGAAGTAAGAAATGAATTGTCAATAATGCTTCCTTCCAACGCATAAGAACTGCCCGTTGCAGAAAAATCAGTGTATAACGTAAACTGATTGGAAACATCGCGCACTACTTTCACTTTTAAAATGGTATTACTTTGATTCGTAGTTCCATCTGCACCGTCAATAATTTTCGTCACAGTTCCGGCGTTGTTTCTATACAAACAAACTTCGTCCAGCGTATTTCCTATCCGAACAAAATATCCGTTCAGAGAAGGTGACATCAGGTTGGCCTGATCAGCGACAAGGTAAACATCAACATAATTAAGACTTGAAGTATTGAACTGCAGGTTGCACCAGAACTCCCACTGGCTGTTTGTTGCAACCGATGAGGGAGTAGAAAGATAAAAAGAAGAGGAAGCAATGGTCGAGTTGGAACGCAATTGATTACCAATTACAATATAATCGGCTGAGTTTCCTGACCAGGATGGATTAACCGTAAAATCGCCATCCGTAAAATCGTCCAGCGTTTGCGCCTGAGCATAATAATTACAAAAGAGAAACAGCAGGGCAATTTTTAAATATTTTGTCAGCATGGGGGGACAGAAAGATCGTATGTAGTAAAGATAGAAAATTCAGTTATGGTTATAAAGATTCTGAATATTTTTCCCTGCTGTTTTGGTATATGTAAATTTCTTTTGATATTTGTCCCGTGAAAATGATGAAAAAGATAAAACACTGCAAAAAACACCTTCTCTGAAGGAAAGGCAGCGTTTTATTCAATGAAATTCTGAAGCCTTTCCTTTCCGGGAAGGCTTTTTATTTTGTTAAAACGAACTGAATAATTTAACAACGAACAATTAATAAAACACAAACATGAAAGTAGCAGTAGTAGGCGCCACCGGTCTTGTAGGAACAGTTATGCTGAAGGTTCTTGAAGAAAGAAATTTTCCTGTTGATGAACTGATACCTGTTGCGTCTGAAAAGAGTGTAGGTAAGGAGGTAGAGTTCAAAGGAAAAAAATATAAGATCCACAGCGCGGCGGACGCTATTGCTAAAAAACCGGACATCGCGCTTTTCTCCGCGGGTGGAAGCACATCATTGGAACTTGCGCCGAAATTCGCCGCAGCCGGAACTGTGGTGATCGATAATTCTTCTGCCTGGAGAATGGACGTTACAAAACCGCTTATTGTTCCTGAAGTTAACGCCGGTGTGCTGAAGAAAGAAGATAAGATTATCGCCAATCCAAATTGTTCCACCATCCAAATGGTAGTAGTACTAAAACCGCTGCATGATAAATATAAAATCAAACGCGTTGTTGTGTCGACTTATCAGAGTGTAACGGGCACTGGGGTAAAAGCGGTTAATCAATTAATGAATGAGCGCAGCGGCACAAAAGGCGAAATGGCCTACAAATATCCAATTGATCTGAATGTTATTCCGCAGATAGATGTATTTCTTGATAACGGATATACCAAAGAAGAAATGAAAATGGTGAATGAGACCAAAAAAATAATGCACGACGATTCAATTAAAGTTACCGCGACAACTGTGCGCATACCAGTAATGGGTGGACACAGTGAAAGCGTGAATATTGAATTTGAAAGTGATTTTGATCTGGAACAAGTGAAGAACTTGCTTTCAGCAGCTCCTGGTCTTATATTGGAAGATGATCCGTCTAAACAAGTATATCCAATGCCGATGAACGCGCACAACCGAGATGAAGTTTTTGTTGGAAGAAT
>CBIHPU010000086.1:0-9775 GCA_966211935.1 uncultured bacterium
TTGAGAAGTGTCCCATTGTCTGTACAGTATCGCTATGGAAAATGGCATTATATTTTTCACATGTTTCACCAACTTTTCCAATTTTCAGAAGAGTGCCTATCTCATTATTCGCATGCATCAATGAAACCAGAGATCGTTCACTTTTGGATAACAGGTCTTCCAGGTGTTGAAGGTCAACATTGCCTTTGGCGTCAACGTTTACAAAACTCAGTTTTAGTTTTCCTTCATGTTCCAGCGCTTCAAGCGAGTGGAGTACAGCATGGTGCTCTATTTTGGTGGTAATAGCGTGTTTAATTCCGTGGCAGAGAACGGTCTTCATAATGGCCGTGTTATCCGCTTCTGTTCCTCCGCTGGTAAAGAAAATTTCAGCCGGAGTTACATTCAATAATTTTGCAACGGTTTTACGCGCTCCTTCAATTGCGGAACGGGTTTTTCTTCCGAATCCGTGAATAGAGGAAGGATTACCGAAATGTTCCTTCATCAGCGGAAGCATGGTATCCAGCACTTCGGGATCGAGTGGAGTAGTGGCGGCGTTGTCGAGATAGACTTTCATTTTTCTTATTTTACCAGACAAAAATAAGCCCTTGGGCAGGGTAAAATTACGAAAAAGAGGGGAATTGGCCGTAAGGAATTAACGTTGGCGGGGTGAATTCAGGTAAATGTTTATTCTTGCCGGTTCTTTTCAGCTACTTAGGGATCATTCTGTAAATTTCCTCAGCTTTTTTAAACCCCGAGCCATTTTAAAAATTCGTCTTTTTTCTGTTTGGATAAGGGGATCTCACTATTGTCTTTCATTACAACCAAACCACCATCCTCCTTGATGAAACGCGCAACCTGGGTCAGATTGATAATATGCGACTGGTGAACGCGCATGAAATGGTTAGATTCTTCACAAAGGATCTTTTCATACTCCTTCAATGTTTTTGGAACAACATGAACGCTGCGTGTTTTTAAAAAAATACGTGTATAGTTCGAATCGGCTTCAAGACGGATAATGTTTTCCATCTGTTCATATATTATCTCATCTTTTGAAGATATCGGGATACGCGTTTGACTGGAAGCTACACTTACCTTGTTTAGAATTTCAGCGTAGTCAGGTTGTGCCTTTTCCTGTATTTGATTTCTTATTTTATTTACTGCTGTTTTCAGATCGTCCTTGTCAATGGGCTTTAACAGGTAATCTATTGCTTTGATTTTTATAGCCTGCAGAGCAAATTCCTCGTGAGCAGTAGTAAATACGAGATAAAAACCTTTGTAATTTACACGCTGCAGTAATTCAAATCCTGATATCACGGGCATATTGATATCCAGGAAAACAACATCTGGATGATAATCGTCTACCATTACCACTCCTGCTTCAGGATCTGTAGTGGCCGCGATAACCTTCACGCCGTTAATAAACTTTTCAATCAGCAACTTAAGGCTGTTGATTCCATTTTGTTCGTCGTCTATAATAATTGCTCGTATCATAAATATTTATTGAAAAACTGGTATTATAATTTCTACCGTAGTTCCCAGTGCTTTTCCCTCTGAATTTTTTTTGTCTATTATGTTTATTTTACCTTCAATACCGGAAGTTTTATGGATCAGATCCAGTCGCTGAATAATTAAGCCCATTGAAATTGATCTGGTTTTTCTGATTTCAGCATCTGCCGCTTCTTTTTGATTTCTTCCCGCGCCGTTATCATCAACAACGCATCTTATTGTCCGCTCACCCTCCGGTGAAAAGCTAACTGTAAGTTTCCTGTCGCCTTTTTTGTGCAAAAGCCCATGCCAGATTGCGTTCTCAATGATCGGTTGAATCAGCATTTGCGGAATTTTAATTTGTTTATTGTTCAGTAAATGACTGACCTTGATTTCATGATCGATAGTGTTTTCAAAGCGTAATGATTCAATTTCAATGTACTTTGAAAGAATTTCAATTTCATCTTCAAGTGAAATGTATTCCTGCGATGATGTATCCAAAATTTTTCTTACAAGTTTAGAGAATTTCGAAAGGTAGGTGTAAGCATTGTCATTGTCATTGGCAAGAATGAAATTCTGTATTGTGTTAAGTGAATTGAATATAAAATGAGGATTCATTTGAGCTCTTATTAACCCAATCCGCAATTGCTGCATATGCAGCTCAAGCTGATGCTTGATCCGTTCCTTTATCAATGTTTTTTTGTGACGAAGCACCAGGACACGCATTACGATTATGCTACCCAGTAAAATCTCTGAAAAAATGAACCACCACTTTTGCCAGAACGGTTTTTGTATGGTAAAGACAATTTTTTTATCAAATGGAATCCACTGACCGTAGTTGTTTCTTGCTTCCACTAAAAAGTTATAAGTGCCCGGCGAAAGTGAAGGAAAAGAAGCGGAAGTTTCAGTACTGTAATTCCAGTCGTCGTTAACTTCCGCAAATTTGTAGCGGTATTGAACCTTGTCAGCGTTCTTATAAAACAGCGCCTCGAAAAAAATCTTAATGTTTGACTCGGAATAAGGGAGATCGATAGGATGGGACAAATCAATGTTTTTTTCATTGGCTAAAAAAGAGTTTATATAAAATTTTTCTTTTTTTTCCTCCGGGTGCAGGGGATAAAAATAAATGTCAGGTCCCGATGAAAATATCAGCTGCGTACCCGTTATGCAGAAAGTATTTATGGCCGCAATCGATTCAAACGCATGTAGCGGCAAATTAAAAACATTGAATTTTCCGGGCGCAGTATAAATAATTCTGCTTATCCCTTTTGAAGAAAGCACCCAGATAGTGTCATTGCTGATCTTAAGTTTTCTGCAAATGTCACTGATCAGTCCTCTATGGCTATCTACGGTGTCATAATAATTTCCCGACTTGATGATAACGCCGGATTCTTTAGTAGCGAACACGAGCCTTTGCCCGCTCATTTGAATATCTTCTATACGTGAGTTAAGCACCTTTTTTCCACTGCTGTCATTTAGGCCATTTTTGTAAGTATAAAGTCCATGTACGGCTCCAATGTATGAAACATCGGTAAACTTGTCGTAAAACAAAGAAATAATACGGTCCCCGTTTTTTATCGTGTCGTTAATTATAAAATTCGTTGTGTCGGCAATTAAGATATCTCGGTAATTAAAGCAATGCAGGTCGGCTTTGTTTTTTATTATTTTTTTTAAAGCGATGCTATTAAAGGATGGAGGTCCCATAGTTATTGCTTTTGAATATTTTTTTGTTTTTAAATTAAAAAGGATCGTACCGCGTGCCCCTGAAATAAGTATCTTTTCCTTCGACATCTGTACAATATCACTTACGCTTCCAACAATTTTTTCATTATCGGTGTAAATTTTTTCAGGTTTTGACTTTTGTTCGTGTAAATGCAGATAAATATCTCCGCCAGAATTTCCAGATAGAACAGTATTGTCGTTCAGGTGAGAAATTGTTGTAATGGTCTTAGTTCGTGTCCCTGAGAAATTTCGCCATGTCAGAAAATTTCTGTTCGCCATGTAATACAAACCATTGTCCAATGTGGAGAACCAGTAACCATTCTTGAAATCGCGCACCATGTAACTTACCGACGTGAATTCCAGAAAACGTGTTGATAATCCATAATCTGAATCTACGCGGGGAAAATACAGAATCCCTTCATTTCTGACGCCTGCCCAAAACCCTGAATCCTGTGGTATCACACTGACAATAAAACCATGCAGGTTCCTGCTCCAGGATTTTTTTTCCTTTAAATTGAAAATTATCAGGTTGGAATCAAGCGCTAAGAATAAATTGTTGTTTTTATAACCAACTCGTAAGAGTGGAGAAGAAAACGAAGTACTGTCATTTACCAGTAACTGGTGTGCTTCGTTGTAAATTTTTATTGTAAAAAGTGAGTTGTTGCATAGTGATCTTCTTTCGGAATAAACCAGGTCACCATTGTTCATTTTAATGATGTTAACGCCACAGTGTCTTGCTGTGTCGGTCCAAATTTTTTTCGCGTCGCTGTTACGGTATGGAGGAGAGATCTGCAGATAAGCCACTTCAGCTGAACTCTGTCGTCCGAAAATTACTCTGTCCTTTTCATCAATTGTAAAAGAACCCGTAAGTCCTTCATTGTAAAAAGTCGTTATTGTTTCATTCGCTTCAATCTGATGAACGCTGTCGTTACTGATGTAGCCGGTTTTACCTGTTATTGTTCTGAACCAAACGCGGCCATGACGATCCTCTTTAACTTCAAAAATGGTATTGTCGGGCATTCCATTTGATGAGTTGAAAAGTTTAAAAGTATTCGCGTTGTATTTTGCCAACCCCGCGTCAGTACAGATCCAGATATAACCTTTTTTATCCTGATACACATGGTAAACTTCCTGGCTTGGAATTCCTTCCCGCGTCGTAAAATTCCTCATCACTGGCTCCTGCTGAAATAGTCTAAGCGAATAAAGCAGCAGAATTAAAAGTATGTGGGTCCTTGTTTTCACTTGTCTAAACTCTGATGGCTATCATACTTACATCATCCAGCTGTTCAAGATTTCCCCGCCAGCTCTCGAAGTTTTCTTCCAATTTCTTTTTTTGTTCAAGCGCGCTTAAATTGGAAATCGACAACAGTAATACCAGCAGTCGCTTATTTTTGAAATTTTTTACTCCAGCAGTTGCGCCCCCAAACTGATCCGCATATCCGTCGGAAAATATATAGATCATGTCTCCTTTACTTAAGGTTACTTCCTCCTGGGTAAATTGTTTTGCCGTCTTAAAATTATCACCACCAATGGATAATTTATTCGCTTTATGCTCAGTGAGAATACCGTTACTGATGTGAATCAAAGGGCGGTTTGCTCCGCTGAAGGTGAGTTTGTTGCCGCCGCCCGCGAATGTACAAATCGCCATATCCATTCCGTCTCGCATTGAAGTTTCTGCACCACCCGTAGTTTTATTAAGTTGACTTTTCAGACCCGAATCAATCAGTGAAAGTATCTCAGCAGGATTTTCAGCCTTTTCCTCCAGCACAGCTTGTGTTAGCAGGTTATGTCCGATAATGCTCATAAAAGCTCCCGGCACGCCATGCCCCGTGCAATCTCCAAGCGCTAAAACGAAAGTCTGTTGTGTTTTATGCAGCCAGTAAAAATCTCCGCTCACAATATCGCGGGGCCTGAAGAAAATTAATGACTCCGGAAAATGTTGGCGGAGTTCAGATTCCAGTGGTAATATTGCCTGTTGAATTCTCCTTGCATAAACAATGCTGTCCGTAATATCTTTTTGTTTTTCTTCTATTATCTCTTTTTGTTTATTGATCTGGAAGTTTTGATCCGCAAGAATCTGATTGTCATTTTTCTTTCTTCTGTAACTTATCAAGCTCATTGTAGCAACAACAAGCAGCAACAATCCAACCGCGGCGGCTGACCAGATAATAATTCTATCTTTTTTTATTTTTTCTTCGGCTACAAGTTTGTCTTTTTCTATCATCGTCAGTTCGTTCTCATGTTTTTCCCGGTCAAACTGAGATTGCATCTCCGCTAACTTGTTTCCGTAACTAAGCGAATCACTTAACGTTGAATATTTCACCTGGTACTCATAGGCTGCTTTGTAATTTTTGGTTTTCGCGTGCAATGATGCGAGAATACTGTAACTGCGTTTTAAACCAAGGGCGATGTTCCCTTTCTGATAAGCGTCTACACTTTTTGCTTCGTATTGCAGCGCTCTGTTGATATCATTTTTTGAGGAGTAACATTCCGCGATATTGGAATAGCACAATCCAATTCCCTCCAGGTCATTTATCTGTTCGTGTATGACGAGTGATTCATTATAATACTTAAGCGCACTGTCATTATTTCCTTCGGCATGAAATGATGCGCCAAGATTATTGAGCGCAAGTCCTATTCCGTCAGGATTATTTATTATCCTGTTAAGTTTTAATGATAACAGGTAATATTTTTTCGCTTCCACGTAATTCCTTTTGTTTTCATACATCAGGCCGATGTTATTATAGCTTATTGCTGAACCTTTTTTACTTTCAAGCGCAATTGTTGGATTAGTTGAATTATTCAGTTTATTGAATAATTTGTTCGCTTCGGTGAAATGATACAAGCCTTCATCCAGGCTCTGCTGTTGCCAGTAAATAAGTCCGCTGTTATTGAGTGACCAGGCAAGGCCAAGGCTGTCTTTAATCTGCGCCCTTATTTTTCTTGCTTTTAATAAATACTCCAGCGCCTTATCGTATTTGCCGTAATAATAATACGCGGTACCTATCGAGTGATTTATCGCGCCGGTCAGTCTGTGGTCTTTTGTTTCTTCTGCTATATCAAGTGCCTTTGAATACACAGATATCGCGCTATCTATATTTCCTCTGCGCTCTATTGTATAACCGTAAATTCTAAGGAAATTGCCTTCGGCTTTTTTATTTCCCTTTGAAGCAAATTGTTGTGAAAGTAGAAGCGCTTTTTTTGCGGCTTGCTCATATTCTCCATTGTTAACCATACCATAAAGCGAATCCGTAAGCTGTTTTACCAGCAATGAATCGGGATAAGTGGCATATAATCCGTAATGAGAACAGAAAAGGAAAAGAATAAAAATCTTTCTCAGCCGCATAGTTGGTTAATAGCGGAACTAAAGATAATAAATGAATATGAGGATTCTGAATAACTTGCAGGAATCAAAATGATTTACCCTGTGGTTCTGAGTCCTTGCTTAGCTCATTTCTCCTTTATGATCTCTTTAATATCATCAATAATCTTCCTCGCTAAGTTTTCAGCAGTAGTTTGTGTTTCACTTTCAGAATAGATCCTGATAATTGGTTCCGTGTTTGATTTGCGGAGGTGAACCCATTCCTTGTCAAATTCTATCTTAACGCCGTCAACAATATTTACAGGCTGCTTTTTATATTTATTCTTAACCTTTTCGAGGATCTTGTCAACGTTGATCTCAGGAGTGAGTTCTATTTTGTTTTTTGAAATAAAATAATCAGGGTAACCTGCTCTGAGCATGCTCGCGGTTTTTCCAGACTTTGCAAGATGCGTCAGAAAAATTGCGATGCCAACAAGCGCGTCTCTTCCATAATGAAGTTCGGGTAAAATAACTCCGCCGTTGCCTTCTCCGCCAATAACCGCTTTTGTTTTTTTCATCATCTCCACCACATTTACTTCTCCCACTGCTGCTGCGGAATAGCTTCCGCCGTTTTTCTCTGTAATGTCACGCAGCGCACGGGTGGAGGAGAGGTTGGAAACTGTATTTCCTTTTTTGTGCGATTTCAAAACATAATCAGCAACAGCTACTAAAGTGTATTCTTCTCCAAACATTTCTCCGTCTTCACATACTAAAGCTAAACGATCTACATCCGGATCAACACTGATACCAACATGCGATTTGCTTTTCACTACAAGCTTTGAAAGGTCACGTAAGTTCTCCGGTAAAGGTTCAGGATTATGTGCGAAGTTTCCGTCTGGTTCACAATTTAGTTTTTCCACCTGCTGCACCCCCAACGCCTGCAAGAGCATCGGTACCGCAAATCCTCCACTCGAATTAACCGCGTCAACAGCTACTTTAAATTTTTTTGCCTTTATAGCTGAAACATCAACGTATGGAAGTTTAAGGATCTTGTCTATATGTAACTTCAGTAAATCGTCGCGTTGTGTAACCGTTCCAAGCTTTGTTACTTCTGCAAATTCAAATTTTTCCTGTTCTGCTATTTCAAGAATTTTTTTTCCTTCAGCGTCAGAAATAAATTCACCTTTCTCATTTAAAAGTTTAAGCGCGTTCCATTGCTTCGGATTATGACTGGCGGTGATTATAATTCCTCCGTTTGCTTTGAGTTCTGTAACTGCCACTTCAACCGTTGGCGTGGTTGAAAGTCCAACGTCAATTACATCAATTCCCATTCCTATAAGCGTACCGGTGACAAGACTGCTTACCATTGAACCTGATAAACGAGCGTCCCGTCCAATAACAACGCGGGTTTTGTTTTTATTTGCAGAACGGATCATGGAACCGTAAGCAGCAGAAAATTTCACAACATCGAGAGGACTTAATCCTTCTCCCGGCAAGCCGCCGATTGTGCCTCTGATACCTGATATGGATTTTATTAACGCCACAGTATTTTTTTTAGGGAAAACAAATTTAAAACTCCTCAGTTTCAGGTTGCTAAAATTTTGTAAGATTTCTTAACATAAATCTCAATTTTGTGTTTAAAAAAATTGGGTTAGCTTCGCCCGCTTTTTTGTAAATTTGATAGGTAAGGTGGCTTTTTGCCCCAATTACATGAGTGTCCACTATTTAGTCCAGGTAATATGAACGAGAACAACGACGATTACAATGCAGACGAATTTAAGGAGCTGATTTTAAGGTTCGAAAAAATGGTGGCAAATGGTTCTTTCTTCTTTTTCGATTCAGACGATTATGAAGAAATAATTGAACATTATTTTCAATCACAGAATCCGGAAATGCTCAAACAGGCACTTGATGCCGCTGCCGATCAATATCCTGATAATATTTCTTTCAAGATAAGCCGCGCGCAATATCTGGCTTCTCAGCAAAAAACCACTGAGGCGCTTAAGATATTGAATGACGTTGAAAAGACTGATCCCACAGATGGTGAACTGTACATGACGCGTGGTTATATCTACAGCCAGATGGGATTGAGCGAGCAGGCGATAGAAAATTTTAAATCCGCATTGCGCTACAGTGGTACTCCGGATGATGTGTATGCTTCACTCGGATCTGAATTCATTAATAAGAATGAATACGATAACGCACTCTTTTATCTGAAAAAAGGTTTTGCGCTTAACCCACAGAATGAAATGCTGATTGGTGAAATCGCTATCTGTTTCGAGATGTCTGGAAAAAACGCAGAAGCGATAGAGTTCTTCAGCAAGTTCACTGATGATTTCCCATATAATAAATGGGGATGGTTTAATCTTGGAATTGCTTTTAACCGCAGTGCTGAATATGAGAAAGCGGTTCAGGCTTATGAATATGCTCTTACTATTGATACTGAATTTTCTTCCGGCTATTTTAATAAAGGAAATTCACTTGCAATGATGGGGCGTTATAATGACGCTATTGATACCTATAAAGAGACGTTCAACTATGAGCAGCCGGATCCTTCAGCTTACTATTACATTGGTGAATGTTACGAGAATTTAAAGGATCATTCTAACGCATTGGTTAATTATAACCGCGCGGTTAAACTTGATCCGAACATGGCTGACGCCTGGGTTTCTATCGGGATCGTGCTTCAAAAACAAAACCGGCTTACAGAAGCATTGCATTATGTAAAGAAGGCGCTTGAGTTACAGCCGGAGAATCCTGATTATTGGTATGTGTTTGCTGAAATACAGGAGAAAATGGGCTTTTTTGAAGAAGCGCTGGGCGCGTATCAGAAAGTCATTGAATGCAATTATTCGGATTATGATGTATGGCTCGATTATTCCAATTGTCTGATGAATGCAGGTTACAAGCAGGATGCTATTTACGCAGTTACAGAGGGAATAAAATATTTTCCTGAAATAGCGGAGTTGCATTACCGAATGAGCGCATTGCTTGTTGAAGCAGGTAAAAGACAGGAAGCCTTAACATATCTCCAGGACGCGTTGGTGCTGGATTATGAAAAACATAATGAATTATTCACTTATGCTCCTGAATTAAAGACTGACAAAACGATCCTGGAAGTTATTAATACCTACAAGCGCTGATTCCGCGGAGCTGAATAATTATAAACTTTCACCTATTTATAAGTTTGTTATCTGCGGGTTTCCTGCGTCACGCTTATTGGTATATTTGGAAGTCTGAAAATTTTATTTGTTATGACTGATGGAGTACAATTTTAATCTACCCCAC
>CBIHPU010000087.1:0-9622 GCA_966211935.1 uncultured bacterium
AGTCGTAATACTTTTCCACTTTGCACACCTGGTTCTATTTTAACTTTCGCAAATACTTATATTCTCGGATATTCAGGCTGACACCCTAACGCAGCATCTTGTACGATGATAATTAATTTTTATAGAATATTATTTCCGTCACGCACCAATTCAGCATGTGGTTCTTCTTCTATCACAACTAAAAGATCTCCGTTGATCCCACCGCGTGGCGCCGCGTTTCCTTTTCCGCTTACATTCAATTGCATTCCCTCGCCAACGCCTGCAGGAATATTCAATACCATCATGTCTTCTTCGCGCACTACTCCATCACCAAAACAAACTTTACATTTTTCTCTTATAATGGTTCCACTGCCGCTACACGTAGGACAAGTGGTTTGTGTTTGCATTGTGCCTAAAATTGTTTGCTGTATGCGTGTGTAAACTCCGGTACCGCGGCAAGTACTGCAGGTGTCTAATGCAGTTCCATGATCTGCTCCTGTTCCTTTACATGACTTACACGAAACATAGCGATTCAGTTTTATTTTTTTCTCTACGCCTTCCGCAACTTCTTTCAAAGTCATCTTGACCTTTACTCTGAGATCACTTCCGCGATTTTGTCTTCTGCCACCGCGCTGAGAAAATCCTCCGCCGCCAAATCCTCCACCAAAAATATTTCCGAACTGCTCAAAAATATCATCCATGCTCATGCCTCCGCCATAACCCTGGCTTCCGCTTGCTGCTCCACCAACTCCGGCGTGACCGAACCTGTCGTATCTTGAGCGTTTCTCCGCGTTACTCAATACTTCGTATGCTTCAGCCGCCTCTTTAAATTTCTCCTCTGCTTCTTTGTTACCTTGATTCTTATCAGGGTGATATTTGATTGCGAGTTTACGGTACGCCTTCTTTATTTCATCGTCACTTGCTGTTCTGGCAACTCCCAGTATTTCGTAATAATCTCTTTTAGACATAATAATTTATTTTTTCAGGCTCCAACTATAACTTTAGCAAATCGGATAACTTTTCCATTCAGTAAATATCCTTTCTCAACAACTTCAATAACTTTTCCTTTAAGATCCTCGGATGGCGCGGGAATGTTTGCCAAAGCCTCCATTGTATCCGCGTCAAATGCTTCTCCCTGGCATTTCATTTCTTCCAGACCTTTGCCCGAAAAACTGTTTTTCATTTTATTGTAAATAAGATGAAAGCCTTCCTTCACCGCGGCAATTTCGTCAGAGCTTTCATTGGCCTTAATCGCTCTTTCAAAATCATCAATAACCGGAAGAATAAGTTTTATCACATCTTCGCCGGCAGATTTTAAAAGTTCGGCGCGCTCACGCACAGTTCTTTTCTTGTAATTATCAAACTCAGAATATAACCGCAGGAACCTGTCTTTTTCTTCAGCTAATTTTATTTCAAGCTCCCTGGTTTTTTCATCGGCAGAACCATTGTTTTCGGTAGTCTGCTCTTCGGTATTTTCTATACCGTGTTCGTCAGTGTTCTGAACCTGCTCATTCTGCTTGTCATCCTTCACGTCTTTCACTTCCTGTTCGTTATCTTTCTTATTCATAACTTTAAAAATTTTGGTCAGTTTTTTTCTCATTTGCCAATGGAGAAAGGCCCATTGCCATTCCGCCGGCAAAAATAGTCAAATACTTTGCCATTGAGGGATTTACGGAAATTTTGGCAGAGATTCCGCTGATTTATTCATTCACAGGGCCACAGATTTTCAGGATTTTCACAGATTCACACACATTATAATAATCTGCGTTAATCTGCGATCCGCGGCTAAAATCTACGAATTACGATCCCGATAGCTATTGGGAGTACGAATCTACGAATTACGAATCTTGAACTACGAAGCTCCTCTTCTATCTAAACTCAGTTTTTCCGTGGTTAAACGGACTTAATTTATTTTCGGATCTGCGTTAATCTGCGTAATCTGTGGCTGAAATCTACGAATTACGATCCGATAGCTATCGGATCTGAAACGAATTTACGGATTACAAAAAAAACACTGCGCTCTCCGTTTCCTTCGTCTCTCCGCGTGAAATTTTTTGTCTTCATCTGTGTTAATCTGCGTAATCTGTGGCTAAAACACAGAACCCGTCAGGAATATTTACCCGCGTCAATTCGTGTAATCTGCGGCTAAAAAGTCAGAAAGCTTAGCAAAATATGATCTGCGTAAATCTGCGAAAATCTGTGGCTAGTTTAATAATTCGCGTGGATCTGCGGCATTCGCGGCTGAAAAACAGAACAAATTATCTGTGTTAATCTTCTGAATTCGCGGCGTAAAAACTCCGTGTTCCTCTGCCACCTTCACTCCGGGTCTCAGCGGGTATTTGTAGTTAAATTTGTATAATACTATAAAACATAGTATTTTTATGCTATAAAATGTAGCAATGGAAAAACTGGCCAGCAATATTAAGATCCTGCGCGAATTGAAAAAACTTTCCCAGGAACAAATGGCGGATCAGCTGAAAATTACCCGTGCCCGCCTCGGTGCATACGAAGAAGGCAGAAATGAACCGCCACTTGACATTCTTGTCAGGATCTGCGACTTTTTTAAAATTTCTTCTGACGCATTACTTAAAGGGGATTTTTCACGCACCGATCCCGGCAGCATTATGCGCATTGGCAGGAACAGGCTGTTGTTCCCTATCGTCATAGATAAAAATGGACGTGATGTGATAGAAGTAGTTCCAATAAGAGCCAGAGCCGGATACCTGAACGGGTTTGCGGATCCTGAATTTATCGGCGATCTGCCACGAATGAATCTGCCATTTGTACCGACCGGAAAACACAGAGCATTTGCTATTAAGGGCGATAGTATGCCGCCTTTGAGAGAAGGTTCGTATGTGGTTGCAAAATACATTGAGGAACTGGATGATATTAAAGATGGTAATACTTATGTGTTGGTGACAAAAGACGATGGTATTGTTTATAAACGCGTGCAGCCATCGAAGAACAGGGATCACTTTTTATTGATAAGCGACAACAAAGAATATCAGCCATTCAAAGTAAAACCTGACGATATTTACGAAGTGTGGGAGTATGTTTGTTCAATTAATATTGGCGGATATAAAGCGGATGAATTAAATACCGATAGCATTTTAACAATGCTGAAAAGTATGAAGGTTGAATTGGAACGAATAAAAAAATAATCGCTTTTAGCTATTTTCAGAAATAATCCTTGCTAACTTCATTGTGTGTTTGCTGTAGTGGATATAGAAACGACTGGCGGTTATTCGGCATCTCACAAGATCACTGAAATCGCTATTCTAATTCACGATGGTGAACGCGTGGTTGAAACTTTTGAAACGCTGATCAATCCTGAACGTTACATCACACCGCATATCAGCATGCTTACCGGAATTACCAATGAAATGGTAAAGTCCGCTCCAAAATTTTACGAAGTAGCAAAAGAAATTTTTCTGCTCACGCAGGACAAAGTCTTCGTTGCGCACAATGTAAATTTCGATTATTCATTTTTGCGGGAAGAATTTAAAAGTCTTGGCGGGGATTTTAACCGCAAGCGTTTGTGTACCGTTCGTCTTGCAAGAAAAGCGTTTCCAGGCTACCGCTCTTATTCTCTCGGAAACATTTGCACATCACTTGGAATTCAGATCAAAAACCGTCACCGCGCAATGGGTGACGCTGAAGCAACTGCAATTCTTTTTTCCAAAATTATTACTGAAGATAAAGATGGAAGTATAATGAAGATTGGAAAGAAGCATAATGCTGAAGCCAATCTTCCTGCGAATCTACCGTCTGAAGTTTACAAAAGTTTACCTAACGCTACCGGCGTATATTATTTCCACGATGAAAAAGGAAAAATAATTTACGTTGGAAAAGCAATTGACATTAAGAAAAGAATTCAGCAGCATTTTACAGCTCCGCAGGGCGCGCGATTGAATTTCCTTGATCACATTCACAACATCACCTACGAGCTTACAGGAAATGAACTGGTGGCGCTTCTTTTCGAGAGTCACGAAATAAAACGCTTGTGGCCGCATTACAACCGCCAGCAAAAAACTTCTCGCGGTTCTCATATACTTACTGAATACTACGACGGAAATGGAATTTACCGTTTGGGATTGGTACGACAGAACAAACGTTTTTTTTCTTTGGCGGGATTTAAAAGTTTTACGGAAGGAAGAAATTTTCTTCAGCGTGTATGTGATGACTATTCTTTATGTCCAAAGTGCTGCGGACTTCAATCAGCGGTTAAAGAATGTTTCGATTTTAAATTGCACAAGTGTAAGGGAGTTTGTGCGGGCATGGAAGAAGTTGACAATTACAATAAGCGTGTAAAGGCCGCTTTGCAAAATGAATTAGGAAAACTGGAGACTCACATTATTGTTGGAAGTGGTCGGAATGAAAATGAAAAAACGGTTGTACTGATCGATAAAGGAGAATACAAAGGTTTTGGATACACTGCGTTAGAAACTCAATGTGATAGTGTTGAAGAGGCTGAAAAAATTATTTCTCCATTCCATGATAATCCTGATATCAGAAAGATTTTGAATTGGTATTTGAATTCGGTGAGTGCGGAGATGTTTGAAGAAAAAGAAGAAACGGAAACGGGTGCGGGTGAGTGATGCACCAGCTTTGCCATATTGTATATTATGTTCGCTGACATCTGCACTCCACGTTTTAATGGATTTTCGATAATTCGGGCGCAAAACAATTGTGAATTAAAAAAGAAGACTAATGTAAAAAATGATTTTAGCCATTAAGTTTTGTTTTAGGATGGGCTTGTAAGTTTTGTCTATGTTTTTGTCCCATCCTACCGTATATGCCGTGTAATTACTGATATAGTATGTAGAACAATCGAAAGTTTTACCATATGCGAAGTTCATCACTTCCTGATCCAGATCCCTTTTAACTATCCTGCGTCGTTTCCCAAACCAATAATGATGGATGTATAAGTCAGGAGCTCCTAAATAATGCAATGATTCATGAGCTATGATCGAAGATCTGCTATTACCAATAAAGACCTGGCCGTCATGATAAAAACCCGGAATCCTGCTTTTCCTAACTTTCAGTAGATGAAAAGCGATTAGAGTGTTGTTAGTTCGTTCAAAGCCGTTCCTGTTTAATAATAGTTTAGCGATGGCAGTATCTTTGACTTGTTTCGAGATCGAATCGAGCAGGTTATTATTCCAGTTAACACGTTCTATTTTTTTTTTCCTGCGTTTTAGTTTTTTTTCTTGTGACCATTTTGAAATTATGTTTTCTGGTCAGTACTTTCAAACTGTTGCTTGGTAATTTATATACAAAATGGTAATTGAGCGTTGAGTCTTTATTTGTAATCCAATGTTCTTTAAAAATCAGGTCCTGTCCGCGTCGTTTCGCTTCTTTGCTAAGCCAGCTATAAGCTTTTTTAGATTCACGCATATACGAATTTGTTTTTGAAGTGTCTGCTTTGCTTCCTTTACCTCGTGTTACAATAAAATGATAAACGTTTACTGTGTCTTTAATCGGTGTTGTCTGAACGTGTACAGGTATTTTAACGAGACAGCAGGAGTGGAGTAGCCATGCGATGCAAATAACCAGAAATCGTATTAATGTTTTTGATAATGTCACAATATTTTTTGGTGGATATAGTGTTGTTGTTTATCATGTCTAAACCACGACAGCTTTTAATAATCTTTTTCAGCAAATCGGGCACATGTTATAAGCAGTTTTTATTTAGTTGTCCCTTTGGACGCGGCAGCTTTTTCTAATGCAGCTTTTTCAAAGTAATCGACTTTCGTTTGATTGCTACCATTTTGAATCCAAACATTTTTGTCAATATTTTCTATGTCAAAACTCGTTACAATATTAAATACCGGTGTCATGGGAACAATTTTATGGTAAGTATAAACTGGCATGTCACTGTCCCAGGCGCCACACCCATAGCTTCGACGCACAATTGTCGCGGCATCATTTTTATTTTTGAATAGTACTTCAGTCATTGCACCACACATTGTATGTTTTAGACCAACAATTAATAAAATAAACACGGAAATTATTGTCGTAGTAGTAATAAATATCGCAGGCCGGTGAATTTTTAAAATAATGATGGTTGTCCAAATGAAAATAATGGGAATGCTGAGGTAAATAATTATGTAGTAAATGTTTTTTAAAGTTGAACTAGCAAATTCAATTGGAATAAAGTCGCCAAGAAATATGACAAACGCACAATAAGATAGCCAGATCAAACTTATGAATTTATGTTTCTTGGAATTGTCTGTCATAGAATTCTAACTAACGTTTTGCCAGCCTTAGCATAACGCCGAAGCTGATACATTGATCGGAATCGAGATGGCAGCTGAGCCAAACTATTATTCGCCTGCAAAAGACGCCACTAGCCGCTGCTGACAAAGGTGTCCTGTCCTTTATAACAAGTTGTTTGACTGTTGTAAAATTACTTGCTTGCCTTTTTGATAGCATCAAAATAGATTTTTTTAATGCTGTTTTTTTCCTCTCTGTTACAAGTTGTCTCAATAGCAGGAAGCAGATCTTTATTATGTTTTGTTTTAAGTTTTAAGATTTCTCCCAACGCGAAAGCCGCACTCCAACGAACTACTGTCCCTTCGTGTTCGGTGTTATCAAGAAGATTTTTTATTGCCTGGTTTAAGTTGTCGGAAAAAAGATGGGCTGTGTTACCGATTACCCTTGCGCTTTCCCATTTTATTCTCGGCGCTTTTTCAGCTAATCCTTGTGTAACGAACTTAAATGTTTTCTTATTTGCAACTTCGGGCTTTTGTTTTGTAGCGTATTCCAATGCTTCAATACAGGTAGCTTTTACCGGGTCTTTCGCTGTCTCTGCGAATGAGATCAAGTTGTCTGTGGTGAGTTTGCTCTCCAAAAGCCATTTGCTTATTGTTTCGGTTTTTTCCTTAGGCTTGATTTTTTTGTCGTTGAGAAGTGTCGTGATGTCCATAAATTTATTTTTTATTTGTTTTTTATGAACCTTGATATTATTGTCCACGCATTATCTACTAACGTTTTTGCTCATTAACATCAGCGCTGCTTCTCAATTTATAATTTACAATTTATAATTTCCAAATTACATCACACCGCCACCACCGCTTTAATGTGAGGATGCGGATCATAACCCTCCAGCTTAAAATCTTCGAACTTAAAATCAAAAATATTTTTTACCTCCGGATTTATTTTCATCACGGGAAGTTTTCTTGTTTCGCGGCTGAGCTGAAGTTTTGTTTGCTCCAAATGATTCAGGTACAAATGCGCGTCGCCCAATGTATGAACGAAATCCCCGCATTTCAGATCGCATACTTGCGCCACCATCATGGTAAGCAGCGCGTACGATGCAATATTGAACGGAACGCCAAGAAAAATATCTGCGCTGCGTTGATAAAGTTGGCAACTCAATTTTCCATCTGCAACATAGAACTGAAAAAAAGCGTGGCAGGGTGGAAGTTTCATTTTTTCAATTTCACCAACGTTCCATGCACTTACAATTAATCTTCTTGAATCAGGATTCTTTTTTATTTGGGAAATTATATCTGTGATCTGATCAATGTGCCTCCCATCCGCTGTTGGCCAGCTTCTCCACTGATAACCATAAACGGGACCAAGATTTCCGTTTTCATCCGCCCATTCATCCCAGATGCTCACACCGTTTTCTTTAAGGTATTTGATATTCGTTTCGCCTTTCAAAAACCACAACAGCTCATGTATGATTGATTTGGTGTGTAGTTTTTTTGTGGTGAGAAGTGGAAAGCCCTGCGCCAGATCAAAACGCATCTGGTAACCAAAAACGCTTGTGGTTCCTGTTCCTGTTCTATCGGTTTTTTTTGTGCCGTGTTCCAGCACGTGTTTCATCAAATCGAGATACTGTTGCATGTTCAATTACAATTACGCTGTAAATTTCGCAAATATGCAGGTGAATGTTGGCTCTGTTAATATCTTAAAAGAAAAAAGCCGCTCCTGAATGGAGCGGCTTTTTACAAATACTTAATTCTAAATTTTATTTTCTGCGTTCTTCTGTCTGAATAAGATTGGCAGGCATAACTTTTCCTGATGAAGGATGTTCGCCGATCGCTTTTCCAAAACGCTCCTCAGAGAATTTAAAGGTGTAATTTCCTATTGTCTGGTCAGCGCGGTTCGCAACAATTGTATAAGAGAATGGTGTATTTGAATTTCCACCGTTCAGCTCTATCACATCAAAACCATTCTGTGTTTTTGCAGTTACATAAACTCCTTTGCAATCTCCTTCTAATTGAATGAATACGCGTAAAGGATGTTTTTCATTCACAACAATATTTTTCGCGAATGTTGGATCGATCGTAATATGCGCTTTTCCATTTACGAGTTGTCCCTGTCCGTAATCCTGGAAAAGGTTCTCAGGCGCTTCAGGACAACTTAACACAACGTACTCTCCATTGACATCTTCAACCACTGTGTTTACTGTTCCCACACCTTCAATCTTTCTGGCTACAGCTCCGTTACCGGTGAGACCGGCGTTAGAAAGTGCTGCTACGTGTGCCCATACAGAAAAAGTTGGAGTAACTCCTCCGCTGCTTCCACTTGCGAAATAACCTCCTTCACGCCACACTGTTCCTGCAGTTGAAGTTGATAACGCTACACCATGGACACCAACAAAATTTCCGGTGAATGATCCACCAGCGCCCTGGTTAAGATATATGGAAGTTCCAAGATTATTTCCCATACCAACTACTCCAGTTCCGTTAGCGTTGTTGTTTTGTCCCCAAACCGGGAACGCTATTGTTCCGCTCGCGATGCCGATAATTCCGTCAACTCCACTCGGAGAAGATCCGTAAATAGCGGCGCCTCCAATTCCAGCCCCTCCGTTAAATCCGAATACTCCAATTCCATTCAGGTTGCTTTGAACTCCAACAACTCCGCTTCCTGCAGAATTACTGTAACCCACAATCGCATCGTCTCCCAGCACAGAAATATTTCCGGTTCCATTACTGTATACAGAAAATACTTCGCCCGCGGCCGGTGTTGCCATGTTTACAGATACCAATCCGGCATTAGTCATTCTGAATCGCTCAATATTGTTGGTAATGAAGTTCACTGATTGATTTGTCGTAGCGCCCATCTGTCTCAATAACGTTGTCGCGTTTCCGCCTAATAACCACGCCATATTGGTTGACGTTACAGTTGAAGGAACAGTTGTTACGATTGACTGTGAACCATCAGGATTAAAATTGTTGGTTGATATTGTCCAGTTTGGACCTGTAGGACCAGTTGCTCCTGCAGCTCCTGCAGCCCCTGTAGGACCAGTTGCTCCTGCAGCTCCTGCAGCCCCCGTAGGACCAGTTGCTCCTGCAGCTCCTGCAGCCCCTGTAGGACCTGTTGCGCCTGTTGCTCCATTAGTTCCGTTTGTTCCTGCAGCTCCAGTAGGACCTATAGGTCCCTGTGCACCGGTTGCTCCTGTCGCGCCATTAGTTCCGTTCGTTCCCGCAGCTCCAGTAGGGCCTATTGGTCCTTGAGCACCGGTTGCTCCGGTTGCACCATTGGTTCCATTAGTACCCTTTGTTCCGGCTGCTCCAGTTGGGCCGATTGGACCTTGTGCACCGGTTGCTCCGGTTGCACCGTTCGTTCCGGCAGCTCCGGTTGGGCCAGTTGGTCCTTGAGCTCCATTAGTTCCGTTTGTTCCTGCAGC
>CBIHPU010000088.1:0-9559 GCA_966211935.1 uncultured bacterium
ATGGAATGTTCTCTTTGAAAACTGTCGAGTGCCTCGGTTCATGCGGAACAGCGCCAATGCTTCAATGCGGAGCATCATACCACGAAAATCTTACAATGGAAAAAGTGGATAAGCTTATTGAACAATACAGAGGTGAAGGCAAGGGAAGATATTATACCGATAGAGATTACAACAATACCTTATAAGATCTAAAAATCAGATGGGAAGAAAGCTTTTAATTCATAATGAAAACGTACCAGGAATAGATACGTTCGAAGTTTACCGTGCGCATGGTGGTTATGCTTCAGTGGAAAAAGCACTGAAGACCATGACTCCCGATCAGGTTACTGAAGAAGTAAAAAAATCTGGACTAAGAGGAAGAGGAGGAGCAGGATTTCCTACCGGAATGAAATGGTCCTTCCTTGCAAAACCCGAAGGCGTTCCACGCTACCTTGTTTGTAATGCCGACGAATCTGAACCCGGTACCTTCAAGGACCGCTACCTGATGGAAAAGATCCCACACGCGTTAATTGAAGGGATGATCACTTCTTCCTATGCTTTAGGCGCGCGCACTTCCTACATCTACATCCGCGGTGAATATTTTTATGTATCGCGTATACTTGAAAATGCTATTAAAGAAGCTTACGCCAATGGATTTTTAGGTGAAAATATTTTAGGTAGCAACTACTCGCTCGATCTGTATGTGCAGGTTGGTGCGGGTGCTTATATCTGCGGCGAAGAAACTGCGCTACTCGAATCTCTCGAGGGAAAGAGAGGAAATCCAAGAATTAAACCACCCTTCCCCGCCGTTGCAGGTTTGTGGGGATGTCCAACCGTTGTAAACAACGTTGAAACTATTGCGGCCGTTGTTCCAATTGTAAACGAAGGCGGAGAAGCATATTCCAAAATCGGAGTTGGCAAATCAACCGGAACAAAATTAATTTCCGCTTCGGGTCACATCAATAAGCCAGGCGTTTATGAAATTGAACTCGGTGTGCCTGTTGAAGAATTTATTTACAGCGATCAGTATTGCGGCGGAATAAGAGGAGGAAAAAAAATGAAGGCAGTTGTTGCCGGAGGTTCTTCCGTGCCGATTCTTCCAACAGAATTGATCCTGAAAACTGATAAAGGTGAACCGCGTTTAATGACTTATGAAAGTTTAAGCGACGGGGGATTCGCCAGTGGAACAATGCTCGGTTCCGGTGGATTTATTGTAATGGATGAATCAACAAGCATCGTAAAAAATCTATTCACTTTCACCCGCTTTTATCATCACGAAAGCTGCGGACAATGTTCGCCTTGCCGTGAGGGAACAGGATGGATGGAAAAGGTCCTGCATAAAATTCTTGATGGAAAAGGGACGCTCGCTGATATTGATTTGTTGTGGGATATTCAAAGTAAAATTGATGGTAAAACTATTTGTCCGCTCGGCGACGCCGCATCGTGGCCTGTAGCTTCAGCCATCCGTCATTTCAGAAGTGAGTTTGAAGAGTATGTAAAAAATCCTTCATCCATAAAAGACGTTCATCACTATTACAGATTACATAACCTGGCAGAAGCTTGAAAATTGTAAGTACCATAGTTCTTCCCGTTGCCTGTCTCATTCCATTTTCAGGTGAATGTCAGATGCGCGGCAATGGAGCTCCGTTGGTATTGAAATCGGATACGATGTGGTTTGATCTTAACTGGCAGATCACCACAAAACCGAAAGCGTATTTCTACCGCATTTATAAAAAAAGAGCTGGTGGTTACGACATCTGGGATCGTTATAAAAATCACTCGATTCAGATGACGGCTTTCTCGACTACAATCAATCCATTATACAAAGAAGGAACTGCTTATTATTACAACAACAACGGATTTCTGAGCAGCGTTACTACATATAAAAACAATTTCCCGGTTGGAAAAAGTTCATGGTACTGGAAAAATGAAACAGATTCTTCTGTGGTGATGTATGGTCAGTATGGTGGAAGTAAATTTATTTACGGAGATCATACGCCGGCCGGCAACGATTATACGGACGGTTTTTCTGCGGATCTTTTGCCGGTGCTTGAGCAGGGTGTGCCTAATTTGCACGATGTACTTGCTGCGAGTGTTGTTTATCCTGCCGAAGCGAAAAACAACAACATAAAAGGAAGAACAATTGTTCGCTTTACAGTAAACAAAGATGGAACTGTCAGTGATGTAAAAGTTGAAGTGAGTTCAGGAAAAAAATATTTCGACGATGAAGCTGTGCGTGTGGTAAAACTCCTGCCTAAATTCAAACCAGGCAAAAAGAATGGAGTTGCCGTAGCATGCAACATGGTTGTGCCAATTAGATTTCCATTTAAATAATTTTTGAATTATACTGATTAAATAAAATGCCTAAAGTAACGATAGACGGACATGAGATTGAAGTTCCAAAAGGAACAACCATTCTTCAGGCAGCACGTATGATCGGACCGCATGTAGCGCCGCCCACAATGTGCTATTACTCCAAACTAAAAGGCAGTGGCGGTTATTGCCGCACCTGTATTGTAAAAGTTACAAAAGGTTCCGCGCAGAACCCTAATCCAATGCCAAAGCCTGTTGCTTCGTGCAGAACAGAAGTAATGGACGGAATGGAAGTGCAGAACAATACTTCTCCCGAGGTGCTTGAAGCAAGAAAAGGAGTTGTTGAGTTTTTGCTGATCAATCACCCGCTGGATTGCCCTGTTTGTGACCAGGCCGGTGAATGTGATTTGCAGAATCTCAGTTATGGGCACGGTTCAGCGAAAACACGTTATGAGTTCAAGCGTCGCGAATACGAAAAGATCGATATTGGAAAATATGTGCAGCTGCACATGACACGTGGCATACTTTGTTATCGTTGTGTAAAGACAGCTGACCAGATCACCGACAAACGCGTTCACGGTGTAATGTTCAGAGGTGATGTTTCTGAAATTTCAACTTACATTGAAAACGTTATTGACAATGATTTTTCCGGAAACGTTATAGATGTGTGTCCGGTTGGAGCGTTAACCGATAAAACTTTCAGATTCAAGAGCCGCGTGTGGTTTACAAAACCAATGGATGCGCACCGCAATTGCGAAAATTCAAAATGTTCAGGCAAAGTTCGTTTGTGGTTTAAAGGAGAGCAAGTGCTTCGTGTTACCGGAAGAAAAGATATGTGGGGTGAAGTGGAAGATTTTATCTGCAACACCTGCCGCTATGAGAAAAAGAAAAAATCTGATTGGGTTATTGAAGGTCCATCACCAATTTCCCATCAATCTGTAATTTCTGCTAATCACTACACTTCACTGAATCAGATTAAAGTGGATATTCTGAAGAAACAGAAAGCGCTTGGCTTTATACCAATGAAAAAATTAGAAGATAACCAGAATTAAAAAAATTTATGGAACTGAATTGGGCTGACATTATCGAAAAAACAATCATTTGCGTGGCAGTGTTTGCAACTGCACTTGGAATAGCCATGTATTCAACCTGGTGGGAGAGAAAATTTGCAGCGTTTCTGCAGGACAGAAAAGGTCCTAACCGCGCCGGCTTCATGGGGCTCTTACAACCTGTTGCCGATGGTGTGAAAATGTTCATGAAAGAAGAGATAATACCGAATGTTTCCAACCGATTTCTTTTTATTCTCGGTCCCGCAATTGCCATGCTTACGGCTACAATGACTGGCGCTGTAATTCAGTGGGGGAAAGATTTTACAATGGCGAACGGACAGGTAATAGAACTTCAGGTAACTGATATCAATATTGGAATTCTTTATCTGCTGGGCGTAGTTTCTATAGGTGTATACGGGATCATGATCGGTGGCTGGGCATCGAACAATAAATATTCACTGCTTGGCGCTGTACGCGCTTCTTCGCAAATGATCAGCTACGAGATCGCGATGGGACTTTCCATTATCTCTTTGGTGATTCTCACAGGAACTTTAAGTTTCAGGGAGATCCTCACGCAACAGGACGCGGGCTGGTGCTTTGCCGCTTTAAATCCGTTGGGCTTTATTATTTTCTTCATCTGCGCACTCGCTGAAACTAACCGCGCGCCATTTGACTTGCCGGAGTGTGAAAGTGAATTGATCGGTGGATATCACACAGAATATTCTTCAATGAAGCTTGGCTTCTTCCTTTTTGCTGAATACATCAACATGTTCATTTCTTCGGCTATCATGGCTGGATTGTTTTTCGGAGGCTACAATTTTCCTTTCGCAAAAGAAGTATATGAATCGATGGGGCTACAGGAAGGCCACTGGCTAATTTCATTGATTGGAGCGAGTGTCTATTTCATTAAAATATTCCTGTTCATTACTTTATTCATGTGGATCCGCTGGACACTTCCTCGTTTCCGTTATGATCAGCTAATGAATCTTGGCTGGAAAGTGTTGATTCCTCTTTCTCTTTTGAATATTGTGCTGGTGAGTGTGGTGAAATATTTTTTCATGGGTGAGAATTAAAAAAAAAGAATTACGATGAAACTAACGAATAGAAGTAAAATGGTGTCTAACAAGGAGCAAAGTCTTAAAGAAAGACTTTACTTCCCTGCAATTCTGAAAGGAATGGCAATTACGGCTAGTCACCTTTTCAAGAAAAAAGTAACATTCGAAACGCCGGAAACACAGCGTCCCCTCGCTCCCGTTTACCGCGGTCAGCATGTGCTGAAGCGTGATGAGAACGGAGCTGAACGTTGTACAGCCTGCGGACTCTGCGCGGTTGCATGTCCCGCTGAAGCAATTACAATGGAGTCGGCTGAACGCAAAAAAGGCGAAGAACATCTTTACCGGGAAGAAAAGTACGCCCGCATTTACGAAATCAACATGCTGCGCTGCATTTTCTGCGGATTATGTGAAGAAGCTTGTCCGAAAGAAGCGATCTTTTTAACTGACAGATTGGTTCCAACTGAGTTTGAACGTGGTGATTTCGTGTATGGTAAGGATAAACTGGTAGAAGGTGCCGATAAAGACAAAAGGATCGACGTTACAAAACGTCAGACAAGGGATGTGCTGGAATTTAAAAAGGTTCCCGGTTTAAAACATAATACGATGTTTGATAAGAAACAGTTGAAAGACAAACATTAATTAATATTTTTGCGGATATATTTTTTATGTCGCTACTGCAAATACAGATTACCGAGTACATTTTTTGGTTTCTATCATTTCTGGCCATTATGTGCGCGTTCATGGTAGTCTTTTCAAGAAATCCTGTTCACAGCGTACTTTACCTGGTACTAACCTTCTTCGCTATTGCCGGTCATTACATTCTGCTTAACGCGCAGTTCCTTGCAGTTGTACACATTGTGGTATACGCGGGCGCTATCATGGTACTCTTCCTTTTCGTTATCATGCTTCTTAATCTCAACCAGGAGACAGAGCCGATGAAGAATTATCTTTTACGCGGCGCTGCCGTGCTTGCGTTCGGAACTTTACTGCTTACAATGGTTGGCGCGCTTAAAGGCGCAAGTTTGCCAGCCCCTCAGGGCGGAGCATCGGATATCGGACTCGTTGAGCGTCTTGGCGATGTACTCTTCAAAGATTTTTTGTTACCATTTGAAATTTCATCCATTTTATTACTTGCTGCAATGGTGGGCGCCATCATGCTGAGCAAAAAAGAAATTAAATCGTAATGACTCTACACTTACTCGGTATACTCCAGAAAATTCCGGTTGAATATTACATGTACCTCTCTGCAGCGCTGTTCTGCATTGGCGTATTTGGAGTTATGTTCCGTCGAAATTCCATTATTCTTTTCATGTGCATCGAATTAATGTTGAATGCTGTCAATCTTTTACTGGTTGCGTTTTCGACTTATTATGCAGATCCGCGCGGACAGGTATTTGTGTTTTTTATTATGGCCGTTGCCGCGGCGGAAGTTGCGGTGGGTCTTGCAATACTGACAATGATTTACAGAAATGTAAAATCGATTGATATAAACGTATTGAGTAACTTAAAAAATTAACCTCCAAAGGGATAAAGTTTTATGATAAAATTCGCTCCGCTTGTTCCTTTGTTTCCGCTTATCGGCTGGGCCATCAATGGTCTTTTCGGTAAAAAACTTTCCAAAGGATTATCTGGATTTATCGCCAGCGCTTCTGTCTTTATTTCATTTGCTATTTCTGTTCTTCTCTTTATCGAACTGAACGGCGCAACTGAAAAAGCGGTTACAGTAAAAGTTTTCGATTGGATCTCTTCAGGTCAACTCAACATTCCTTTCGAATTTTTAATTGACACACTTTCGGTTTGGTTTTTACTGATCATCACCGGAATCGGTTTTCTGATCCATGTTTATTCAACTGCATACATGAAAGAGGACGCAGGTTTCGCGCGTTTCTTTGCTTACCTGAATCTCTTCGTGTTCTTCATGCTTCTGCTCGTGATGGGTAACAATTACCTGATCATGTTCGTTGGTTGGGAAGGTGTTGGATTGTGCTCTTATTTATTGATCGGCTTCTGGTTCAAAAACAACGAGTACAATAAGGCAGCGAACAAAGCTTTCATCATGAACCGTATTGGTGATCTTGGATTTATCCTCGGCATCATTTTGATTTTCATCTCAACCGGATCAACAACTTTCGGAACTGTTTTCAATCTTATCGGTGGAGAGTCAGAAGGATTGATTACAACTATCGCGATTCTGTTGTTCATTGGCGCAATGGGAAAAAGCGCGCAGCTTCCGCTCTACACATGGTTACCCGACGCGATGGCTGGTCCTACTCCTGTATCTGCCCTCATCCACGCCGCAACAATGGTTACCGCGGGTATTTACATGGTGGTGCGTTCCAATATCATTTTCGCGGAAAGTGAAGCGGCTTCTATGTTCATTGCAATCATCGGACTCGCAACCGCATTGTTCGCTGCAACAATTGGCTTCCTTCAAAACGACATTAAAAAAGTACTTGCCTATTCTACTGTTTCGCAGTTGGGATATATGTTCCTTGGACTTGGCGTTGGCGCATACAGTTCAGGAATTTTTCACGTTACTACTCACGCGTTCTTTAAAGCGCTACTCTTCCTCGGAGCAGGTTCTGTAATTCACGCAATGCACCACGAGCAGGATATGCGTAAAATGGGCGGACTGAGAAAGCATATGCCGATCACGCACATTACAATGCTTATCGCGACACTTGCCATTTCAGGTTTCCCTCTGTTATCAGGATTCTTTTCAAAAGATGAAATTCTCGCTTACACGTATGACTATAGTCCATTCATGTGGGTGCTGGCAGTTATCGGAAGCGTATTTACAACGTTCTATATGTTCAGAATGTACTTCCTTACTTTCCACGGAGAATTCAGAGGAACACAACATCAGCTTGAACATCTTCATGAATCACCAAAAGCAATGACAATTCCGTTGATTGTTCTTTGCATACTTACAATCTTCGGAGGTCTTCTTGGTATTCCAGAATTATTCGGCGGTCACCATTGGTTAAGTGGATGGCTGGAGCCGGTAATGAGAAGAAATGTTGCAAGTCTTCCTTCGCACGAGCAGGAATGGATCCTGATGGGACTGACGATCACCGCGTTCTTCGCCGCGTATTTCTTCACGCGCAATATGTTTATTGTAAATAAAGTTCGTCCGGTTTCCAATGAATCACAATTAAAATCATGGCAGCGTCTGATTTTTGAAAAATACAGGGTTGATGAGCTGTATGATAAAGTGTTCAGAAAACCAATTGACGCAATTGGAGAAGGAATGACATGGGTTGATAAAAAGATCATTGATGAAATTGTAAATGCTGTAGGTACTTCAATTACGTGGCTGAGCGGAGTTGTACGCCAGCTGCAAACAGGAAATATTGGATTTTACATTTTCGGAATGGTGATTGGAATTATTCTCATCATCTTTTTCGGAGTTATAAACTAAGATGAAGTGAAACTTCATGCATAACAGAAAAGAGAATTTATGCTAATAGGCTCATTAATAATTTTACCTCTGATTGCCGCGCTGATCATCCTGTTCATGAAAGGCAATTCAGCGCGTGGAGCAGCCATGTTCTTCAGCGTTGCTGAGTTCATTCTTGCACTCGTAACTGTTTTCCAGCTGAAACATAATCCGGATGATCCGAAAAAATTGCTGAACCTCGATTGTACATGGATCGAAACGATCGGAACAAAATTCGCCGTGGGCGCTGATGGTATTTCAATTCTTCTTGTCCTGCTTACAACATTTCTTGTTCCGCTTATCATTCTTTCTTCCTACAAAACAGAATACGAAAAACCGAATGCATTTTATGGCCTGATCATGCTGATGCAGATGGCGCTTGTTGGTGTGTTCGTTGCGCGTGACGGATTTTTGTTTTACATCTTCTGGGAACTTGCTCTTATTCCCATCTACTTTATCTGTTTGTTGTGGGGAGGAGAAGGAAGAGGAAGGATCACGTTCAAATTTTTTATCTACACCTTATTCGGAAGTTTATTCATGCTTGTTGCGCTTATTTACCTCTACAAGAGTACAGGAATGAATGGCGCCGCGCAGTCATGGGCAATGAATGATCTGTACGCCGCCGGACGTTCACTTGCTCCTGAGAAACAGACCATGATATTCTGGTTTATCTTCCTCGCATTCGCTATTAAGATGCCGATCTTTCCTTTGCACACCTGGCAGCCCGATACCTACGTGAACGCTCCTACTCAAGGTACAATGCTGCTTTCCGGAATCATGCTGAAAATGGGAACTTTCGGTTTGATCCGCTGGTTGCTTCCTGTTGTTCCAGCCGCTGTTGAACAATGGGCGCCTTATGCAATCGGATTAAGCATTCTCGGAATCATCTACGCAAGTGTTATTGCAATGTCGCAGAAAGATTATAAGCGACTCATCGCCTACTCTTCAATTGCGCACGTTGGATTAATTTCTGCCGGAATATTTTCTTTCAATCAACAGGGAATCCAGGGCGGAGTAATTCAGATGCTGAGCCACGGTGTGAATGTTGTTGGCTTGTTCCTTATTGCTGATATTCTGCTGCGTCATATGAAAACAAGAAACATTGACGAGCTTGGAGGAATAAGAAATGTAAACGGAACTTTTTCTGTTTTGTTTTTGATCGTGATGCTTGGTTCAGTTGCCTTGCCACTCACGAATGGATTTATTGGAGAATTTTTATTGCTGAACGGAGTGTTTCAATATGGTGGAGTTGCCGCAGCGTTTGCAGGACTTACTGTAATTCTCGGCGCGGTTTATATGTTCCGCTCTTACCAGAAAATTATGCTGGGCGAAGTAAATGCATTAACCGCGTCGTTCGGACAACTTGCTTCAACAGACAAAGCAGTTTTAATTATTATTTGTATTGTAATTATCGCGTTTGGAGTTTATCCAGAGCCATTAAATGATCTTGCCGGTCCTGCTGTTGCAGACATGCTTCAGTCAATTGGCAAGTAACAAAGCAGTAAAAAGAAATTAACTGATATGATCGCATTGTTCACATTAAGCGGATTAGGAATGCTGGCGCTGCTGGCCGAGATCTTCAAATTCCGCAAGCTGCTCGCTGTCGCTGTTCCTGTTGGGGTACTGGCCGCTTATTTGCTTTACAATTTGTATGAGTGGAAAAAACCCGTAAAAATTGTAAAGTTTTGAAACATGCTGGATTTTTACAGGTATGTTATTACTTT